>DATAVY010000051.1:0-9001 GCA_036267495.1 Edaphobacter sp. | reverse complement strand
ACTTCTGGCGGATTTATTTTTTGAATTGCAAGTGATTTATTTTAGGTGAGTTATGGGTGTTCGGGTGATGTTTTTTGGGGGGCTGGGGGCTTGACATGCGAGTTTGCTGGTGTTTTTTGAGGGTTTTGTCGGTAAGTGGTGGGGTTCATTGACAGTTCGGGCGAAGGGCAACGGCAATATTTCGGTCGCTCCGTCCTGCGGACTACGCTCCGGCCTTCGGCAGAGCGGTGGCCGCTTTGCGGCGGCTTTTTATGGCACGCGTGAACGCGTGCCCTTCCGGTTTGGCGGCGGACTGAAGGTATTGGCGCGTGAACGTGTACCCTTGGCTACGCGGCGGATTTATGGCACGGGTGAACGTGTGCCCTTGGTTCGGCTGCGGACGGAAGGTATTGGCGCGTGAACGTGTGTCCTTGGTTACGCGGCGGATTTATGGCACGCGTGAACGCGTGCCCTTGATTACGCGGCGGACTGAAGGTATGGGCGCGTGAACGTTGTGCCCTTCCGGTTTGGGCAACTAGGGATTTAGATTTTGGTTTGAGAAAGGCGGATCGCGCTTTGTGCGATGGCCCACTCATGCGATGAGGCCGCATGAATGGGGCACCCGCGCACCCGGCGACGATGAAACCGTCGCGAAGATGGGGCACCCGGTTGTTCGTGGCGGCTTTTTATGGCACGGCTGAAGAGGGTGCGGAAAAAATCGATTTTGGCCGGGAAGATTCCCTCGGCGACTAAAGTCGCAAAGCGGTGTGAGCAGTTATGGCGCGACTGAAGTCGCGCCCCTTCAAAACAGTGATCTTTTCCGCAGCCTGTGAAGTTGTGCTCTTAAGCAAAGCGAATCGCGCTTTGTGCGATGGCCCACTCATGCGATGAGGCCGCATGAATGGGGCATCCGCGTACCGGCGACGATGAAACTGTCGCGAAGATGGGGCACCCGGATTTAGATATGGGCCAACAGCCACCCGGATTTATGTGTGGGCCGGCAGGGAGGGTCGGATTTGGTTGTGGGCTCCCCCCGGCCGGAGGCTTGACATGCGATTTTGTTGTGGTTTGGGTAGCGGGAGATCGGAAGGTTGATGGCCGGACGTATACTGGAGTTCTTATGCGTCGTGCTGCCAGCATCGTTGCCATCCTTCTGCTGCTGATCGCGGCCGCGCCTGTGATGGCGTGTGTGGCGAATGTGATGATGAGCCATGAGGAGAGTGCCTGCTGTCGCGCGATGCACGGGCAATGCAGCCATATGGAGAAGATGGGTTGCTGCCGGACGGAAGTTCGGAGAGACGAGACTCCTCAGATTGCGGGGACATCGCCGGCAATGGAGGTCCAGTGGTTTTTTGTAGCGCACGTGCCGGCGCTCACGGTTCCGATTCGTCGGGCAGCCTCTACCGCCGGGTCTATGCCGGATGAGCACTCCCCGCCCGGGCTGCTGAGTACGAAGACAACTGTTTTAAGAATCTGATCTGCTCCTGATCCAATCACCTGCAATCCAATCCTCTGGAATCCAAGTCGCCTTGAATCCAATGACCTGGGATCCAATGACCTGGGATTGCAATGATCTGGAATCCAATGACCTGCGCACCTGTGGGTGTGTCTGCGCCTCATTTGATTTGATCTGGAGCTTTCCATGAAATATCGAATGGTTTTTGCGTGTGCCGTCTTTGCGACGGGCACGGCGTTTGCCGCTGACCACGGCCCCGTCTTCAGCTATGCGACTCCGGTAAATTCCGAGCGTGAGCTGAGCTTCGATACGGGTATCTTTGGCCGGAATGGTTCCCGGGGGACACAGCTCTCCACGGGTTCCGGTTTCGGTTATGGCGTCACTCCTCATCTTACCGTCAACGTATTCCTTCCCGCTTCGTTCGGCAGCGGCGATCTGCCGGAGAGCCGCATGATGAGCGGCGGCGAGTGGTCGACCGGAGCTTCATGGCGGTTTCTGCATTCGGTGACGAGTGTGGGAAAGCGTATCGAATCGACTGCTTCGCTCGGTCTGGTAGTTCCTGGTCCTCAGCAGGATTCCGGTGTGCTTGGCAGCCTTCATCGAGCGCCCGGAGTCGCGGGCACAGTTGCCACGGGGCTTGCTTCCCGCAGCCAATACCTCTGGTTTGGCGGCGGCTATACGCGCTTCGCCGAAGCGGCGAAGGATAGACGTCCAGACACGCTCTCCTGGAGCGCCGTTTACGGCTACCGTCCGTCGAGGCTTCGCCGCGGATACGACCAATGGGACTATCGCGGCTTCGCCGAACTGACCGGAGAGCATACGGGCGCTGTTCGATCGGGCGGCGTGATCCTTCCCGACAGCAGCTCCACCAGCGTGTGGTTAGGGCCATCGGTGCTGGCGATCTTCAAGGATGTCGCTATTGAAGGCGGAGTCCAGGCGCCGCTCTTCCGCGATGCATCGGAGTCCGTCTATGGACGGGAGCGCATCCGCTTCGCGATCAATCTCAGCTATCTCAAATACTCCTCACATACCAGCTCCCACTGAAAGGAATGACGATGAAAACTATTGTTGCTTCATGCTTGCTCGCGATCTCCACTCTTGCCGCTCATGCGGAATACGAGCAGGTGAATCTGACCGTCTTCGGAATGGATTGCGCTCCGTGCGCTCATGCCATCCACGTTTCGATGAAAGGGATTCAGGGGGTGAATACTGTAGATGTCGACCTGAATACGGGTTTGGTCTCGATCAAGCTCACGCCGGGAAACAGTGCGGCTATGCGTCAGTTCAACGAGGCCGTGGAAAAAAATGGCTTTACGCACAAGGATGCGGATGTACTTGTGCGCGGGCAGTTGTCAGGGTCGGCGCAGGCTCCGTTCCTGGAGGTTACAGGCACAAACGACCGGTATGCACTGACGCCTGTTGCGGCGGGAACGGACCTCTCCGGGCTGCTGGGAAAAACAGTTGTGGTTGATGGTGTGCTGCCGCAATCGGGCAAAGGCAAGGTTTCGGGTACGCTTCGCTACAAGTCCGCGACGGAGGCAAAATGACGATGACTGCCAACGCGCAAGCCCCTGTGCAGCGGGCGAGACGGGCTGCACTGCTCAACTACTTCTCTCTGTTTGGCTCGTTCAGCACTCTGATCTGCTGTGCACTGCCGTCGGTACTTGTTCTGGCAGGAATGGGAACTGCTGTGGCTTCCTTGTTGTCCGCTGCGCCATGGCTGGTCGGCCTGTCCAGACATAAGATATGGACGTTCAGCATTGCCGGCGTGCTGATCGCGATGAGCTTTGTGATGACTTATCTTGTTGCTCCTCGTCTGCGGCAGGGAGAGGTGTGCGATGCGAACGATCCGGCGACCTGCGGCGAGGTGAGCAAGGTGAGCCGGATAATTCTCTGGGGCTCGGCGGTGGTGTGGTCGTGCGGTTTCTTCGTCGCTTATTTACTTGGGCCGATTCTTGAGCGACTCGATCGATGATTGACGATCGATGATTGCCGGGCGCGCGCGGATTTAGATGTGGGCGACCCGGTTTTTCAGAGTGTGCGGCGGGGAGATGGTACTATCCGGTCGAGAGTGAAACCATGGAATCGACGCGAACGAAACTTCCTGCTGAAGCCGTAGAGCTTTACAACAAATTTATTCATGGCGGTATGAGCCGCCGTGCTTTTATGAACGGTATCCAGGGGCTGGCGGTGGGTGGTCTGGCGGCGTCGGCGATGGTTGAGGCGTTGATGCCGAACTATGCGCTGGGGCAGCAGGTGTCCAGAACCGATGACCGGATCAAGGCGTCGTACGAGACGGTTGCTTCGCCAAAGGGCAATGGAAGCATCAAGGGATATCTGGTGCGGCCGGTGAGCGCCGATACGCGGTCGGCGACGGTGACGAAGCTGCCGGGGGTTATCGTCATTCACGAGAACCGGGGGCTGAATCCGCATATCGAAGACATCGCGCGGCGGTTTGCGCTGGCGAATTTTATGGCGTTTGCGCCGGATGGACTGACTTCGCTGGGCGGGTTTCCCGGGGACGATTACAAGGGCGGACAGATGTTCGGCAAGATCGACCATAACAAGATGAGTGAAGATATGGTGGCGGCGGCGGTGTGGCTGAAGGCGCGGCCGGACTGTACGGGGAAGATTGCCGCTACTGGTTTTTGTTACGGCGGCGGGATTGCGAATATGCTGGCGGTGCGGCTGGCAGAGGATTTGTCGGCGGCGGCGCCTTTCTATGGCGGGCCTCCGGCGGCGGAGGAGATTGCGAAGATCAAGGGCGCGATTCTGGTTCATCACGGGGAGCTCGACACACGGCTGGCGGCGACGTGGCCGGCGTACGACAAGGCTTTGACGGCGGCGGGTGTTCCGCATGAAGGCTATATCTATCCGGGGGCAGTTCATGGTTTCAATTGCGATGCGACGCCGGAACGCTATAACAAGGCGGCGGCGGATCTGGCGTGGCAGCGGACGGTGGACTGGTTTAATAAATACGCGCGCGGGTGATTTGGGTGGATGGGTGCGGTTGGCGGGGGTCTCGGCTTACCACCCGACCGGTAAGCTGGCGGGGACTCCGGCTTACGGCTTATCGACGATGATGTTGTCGTGGGATCGGGCTCTGATCAACAGGAAGTACACATGGCTATAGAAAACGCTCCACTCATGCGAATGGAGCGCAGGAGTGGAGCGTGGGTGAGAGAAGCGGGATTGCTTCAGAGGAGCGGGATCGGCGAGAAGGGTGCGAAGGTGACTCCCGAGCCGCTGACGCTGGAGCACCTGTTGGAGGTGGGGCCGAAGAAACAACCCCAGTAGTTGAATGTGGCGTTGACGCTGCCGGAGCCGAGGTTGGCAACTCCGGTGTCGCCGCCGAGGAGATTGTTGAGGTGCAGATCGACTTTGGCAGGAGTGTTGATGGCGACGTCGACAGATTCACGATCGATGGAGTTGCCGGAGATGATGGTGCCGGTGATGGGCGTGCCGCCGCCGCCGCTGTTGAGGTTGATGCCGGTGGGGCCGGGAGTGGCTGTGTCGGCGGTATCGGCGCCGTTGCCGGAGATGCGGTTGCCGATGATGCTGTTGTTGTTGAGATTGTCGGCGGGCAGACCGAAGTTGGGGCCGACGTGGCTGTGAAAGGCGACGCCGGGGATGCCGTTGTTGAGGAGCTGATTGTTGAGGACGAGGTTTTCGGTGACTTTGCCTATGCCGCTGCCGTCGGAGAAGATGCCGACGCCCGCGCCTGCGCCGGGAACCTGAAACCCGTTGTGGATGGATCTGTTATTGACGATTGTGTTGTGGACGATGCCGAGGTGGGGTGCGGTTGAGCCGAGGCCGGGGGAGTGCGAGGCGAGGGTGATTCCGCAGTCGAAGGGATTGTCTTCGACGAGGTTGCCGGTGACGAGATTGTCGTGGGTTTCGCCGGTGTCGTCGCTGAGGAGGATGCCGCCGGAGTTGCCTTCGATGACGTTGTCGGAGAGAACCGAGAATTCGACGCCGAGGAGGTGGACTCCTTCTCCGCAGTCGAAGTCTTCGCCGGACTCGAAGGGAGGCTGGCCGGGGCAGGTGGCTGCTTCGATGTTGAGGCCGGTGTCATTGTTAAGGACCTGATTGCTCTTGATGGTGATGTCGGAGGCGTTGGTGATGAGGACGCCTTCATATTTGGCGTTCTCGATGGTGAAGCCGGAGACGACGACGTTGCTGAGGCCGGGATTATCAAGGCCATCGACGTAGATGCCGTTGGGAAGACCGGTGGCGTCGATGATGGTGTTTCGGGAGTTCGTGCCGATCAGCGAGAGCGATTTTCCGATGACCACGGCTTCCCTGTAGGTGCCGGGCTCTACGTTGATGGTGCCGCCGGACGGGGTTGCGGCGACGGCGGCTGCGATGGTGGAGAAGCATCCTCCGTTACCGCCGGGCCTGACGCAGATTTTCTTTGAGGCGAATGCCGGTTGGCAGATGGAAGCGATCAGTATCGTGCCGGCGAGAAGGTGCAGAGGGGCGAGCCTTGAATTTTTCCCAGGCAGCTGAAACGACATAGTAATGCTCATAGAATTTCCTCCGAACTACTGGGGCCCTATTCGCAAGTGAGTTTGGGGGCGCGAGGCTGCGTCCCGAGCAAAACGGATGCGATACGTGCGCCGGCGGAATTTTGTAGAGACGCCGGACGGGTCACGTAACAAGCCGCTGGCGAGTGATGGAGACACGTTCAGCATCGAGGCGATCGTCGCCTCACTCGTTGAAAGCTGGTGCTTTTCTGTTGTGAGCCCCTGAATCCCGAGAAATTATATACCCATTTAAAATGGGTCAGTTTCCTGGCGTCTTTCCGCCTTCCGCGGTGAGCTTACCGGGGCGTGGGATTCGAGTCTTTGGGGCGGGGGTGGGTGGCTTCGACGATGGTGGAGATGCCGCCGCGGGGGCGGAAGTCGCCGACTACTTTTGCCCAGACGGGATTGCAGGCTTTGACGACGTCGTCGAGGACCTGGTTGACGATGTTCTCCTGAAAGATGCCGAGGTTGCGGTAGGTGAAGAGATATTCCTTGAGGGATTTGAGCTCGAGGCAGGTCTCGCGGGGCATGTAGCGGATGGTGATGCGGCCGAAGTCGGGCAGGCCGGTTTTGGGGCAGACGGAGGTGAACTCGGGGTCGTCGACGAGGATCTCGTAGGCTTTGAATTGATTGCGCCAGGTTTCGATGGCGGGGAATTTGGTGTCGAGGCCGGATTTGGCGTGGTCGTCGGTGTAGCCGGTGGTTTTGTTGTTGGATTGCATATCGATTTTCTTCTGTTTGTTCTTTTTGGGCATGAGGATATTTTATCGGGATACCCGATCGCCTGGGGGTCAAGAGATTCATTTACCGGCGGTGACGCTCGTTATAAAATCCCGCAAGCACCTGTTTCACGGTGAATCGCGATGAAGATCCTGCTGGGCCGTTTGCTGCTTCTCGTCGTAGGCTTGACTCTTTGCTTTCCAGCGGCTGTGCGTGCGGACATAAACTCCGCGCCGCCTGCTGGTCAGCACGAGTCGCCTGAGCACGACTCGAACAAGTCGATGAAGGGAGCGGTGCTATAGAATTGGAATCAGGCGCCTGGAATGGAAGCGACAATTTTGCCGTATCCGAGTTCCTGCGGAAGCGGCGCAGCGTAGGCGCTGGCCGCGTCCTCGAGCGGAACGATGGCGTTGACGAAGGTTTGGAGCGATCCGGAGTCGAGGAGTTTGCCGATCTCGATGAGTTGCTGCCGGTTGGGTTCGACGATAAAGTAGGCTTTCTTGATGCGCGGGTCCGCATCGTCTGCGGAATCGGAAACGACGGTGACCATGCGGCCGTTGGGCTTGAGCACGGACCAGGAGAGCTCGCGGGTCTTGCCGCCGACGGTATCGAAGACGACATCGACGTCGCGAACGAGATCCTGAAACTTTTGCGTTTTGTAGTCGATGACTTCGCTTGCTCCGAGGTGTTTGACCAGAAGAAGATTCTTCGTGGAGGCGGTTGAGATGACGTAAGCGCCATGGCGGCTGGCGAGCTGAACGGCGAAGGTTCCAACTCCGCCGGCGCCCCCGTGGATGAGAATTCGCTCTTTCGGCTGGAGTCTTGCGTGATCGAAGAGCGCCTGCCAGGCGGTGAGCGCGCTGATGGGAACCGTGGCTGCCTGCTGATCGGTGAGGGTGGCGGGTTTGGGGGCGATGCTGGATGCCTGGGTGAGGCAGAACTCGGCGAGAGCGCCGTCGGCGTACCAGTCATTGAGACCGTAGACGGCCTGACCGATTTTGAGATCGTCGACGTCGTCTCCGGTGGCGGCAACGATGCCGGAGAACTCGTGGCTGGGGATGGCGTTAGTTCGCGTGGCTCCGGTTCTGGTGTGGGTGGTGGGGTCCCATTTGAGCTCGGTGGAGATGATGCCCGCGGCGCGGACGTGAATGAGCACATCCGATTTGCCGGGGATGGGTTGGGGGACTTGCGCGGAATGGAGCGTGAGACCTTTCGGAGTCTGCTGGACCTGCATTGCTTTCATAACTACCTCCTGACTGTGTTCGATCTTTTCGCGGGCAAGCCGGTTGCTATCGTTTCGAATATCGATTTGATACGAATTTCCCGGTGCAGCGATGTGGGTCGTGGACTGGAGAACGACGCGGGTATTCGTCTGCGCTAAAGACAGCGGCGCGTGGAAGCTATTCGGGGTCTTTGCTTCGGGTGGATTCGCGCAGGGCGGTGAGCTGGGGGTGGAGGAGCTTTGCCGTGAGAGAGCGGGTGAGCGCGTCGACGGCCTGGCGCTGCTCGGGGCTGAGGGTGGCGAGTTTCGATTGCGAGCGGGCGAGCTCGGCCTGGCGAAGTTCTTCGGCCTGCTGCTGGAGGGCCTTGATGGCGGGGACGGCATCGCGGGACTGGAGGCGCTCGTGGTATTTGTCCACTTCCCTGCTGACGATGGTTTCGGCCGCGGCGGCTTCGCGGCCTCGATCGGCGAGGTTGGCTGCGGCGACTTGCTGGAGGTCGTCGATGTCGTAGACGAAGCAGCCTTCGACTTCGTTCATGCGGGGGTCGACGTCGCGGGGGACGGCGATGTCGATAAAGAACATGGGGCGGTTGCGGCGGGTGTGGAGGAATTGCTGGCCGTGGGAGCGGTCGAAGATCTTCTGTGGGGCGCCGGTGGAGGTGATGACGATGTCGGCGCGGGGGGCCTGGGCGTAGATGTTGTCGAAGGGAATGGCTTCTGCGAGGATTGCGGGAGCGGCGAGGGCGGCGGCGATGGTTTCGGCGCGGGATTGGGTTCGGTTGGCGACGAGGATGGACGAGGCGCCGTGCTCGATGAGATGGCGGGCGGCGAGCTCGGACATCTTGCCGGCGCCGACGAGCAGGACGGTCTTTGCTTCGAGCGAGCCGAAGATTTTTCTGGCGAGGTCTACGGCTACGGAGGCGATGGAGACGCTGCTAGAGCCGATCTGGGTCTCGCTGCGGATTTTTTTGGCTACGGTGAAGGTGCGCTGGAGGAGAGATTCGAGATGCGTGGAGACTCCACCGACTTCGCGGGCGATAGTGTAGGACTCTTTGACCTGGCCGAGGATCTGCGGCTCGCCGACGACCATGCTGTCGA
>DATAVY010000050.1:0-17791 GCA_036267495.1 Edaphobacter sp. | reverse complement strand
TGTCATTCTGAGCGAAGCGAAGAACCCCCGCATTTCTGCTTCTGCGTCTGCCACCTGAAAACTGCCATCCTGAGCGAAGCTGCTCGCGCTTTTGCGAGCAGCGCAGTCGAAGGACTTGCGGCTGTATTTGCCGTCAAACTTGCCTTCTCCCTGTCATCCTGGCGTAACCGGAACCACTGATTCCAAACTTCTTCCGTCCTACTAAAATTATTTTTCTCAAAAACAGCCCAGAAATCGCATGTCAAGCCCCAAAACCACCTAAACCAAACAAAATGAGGAAGATCGAGCTGGCATTTAGTTACACTCAATCAGCTATACTTAAAACAGTAGGGAAAAACAAAAAGGCCCCGGAGACTCTCCGGGGCCAACTCATTTAAGAAACGGCCTAACCCATTTATTTACAATATTTTGGATGCAATTCGCCTGTTATGAATACTTTGCAGAGACTAACGGCCCGTAACCCGAACAAAAGAGAGATTTTACGTGCGGGCAACGGGGGGGGGTACCCCACCCAGCCGCGCCACCATCTCTCCAATCCGCTGCAAAGCCCCCGGTTTCCCCATCGCTCGAGCCGCCAGACTCATTCGCCGCAACCGATCCCCATCGCTCAACAACCCGCTCAACCGGTCCAGCAACACCTCGGGCGTCAGTTCGCCCTGCAACAACATCTCGGCAGCCCCTCCCCGAACTACCAGTTCGGCATTCTTCCGCTGATGATCGTCCGCGGCCGTCGGCAGCGGCACCAGCAGCGACGGCTTCCCGGCAGCAGCCAGCTCCGCCACCGTGCTCCCCGCGCGCGCCAGCACCAGGTCGGCCGCAGCATACTGCTGGGGCATATCGCTCAGAAACGCACTCACCGTCACCCTCGCCGGATCGACACCGGCACGCGCATAAGCCTCTTTTGTCGCATCGAGCGTGCGCTCACCGGTCTGATGAACGATCGTCAACCCGGGCACCCGCTCCAGCAACTCCACCGCAATCCCCGGCAGAGTCTCGTTGAAGATCTTCGCCCCGTTACTTCCCGCCGTAATCAGCAATCGCCGCTCCGCACCCAGCGCCTTATCCGGCACCGCGAAGACCTCATCCCGCACCGGCACACCCGTCGCCGTAGCATTGCGGAAGTACTTCGCCGTCTCGGGAAAATTCACCGCCGCAGCACTGACATGCTTGCCCACCAGGCGGTTTGCCATCCCCGGCGCCGCATTCGGCTCATACACCAGCGTCGGCACCCGCATCAGCACAGCCGCAATCATCGCCGGCCCGCTCGCGTACCCGCCCACCCCAACCACGACACCCGGCTTGAAACTCCGCAACAACCCAATGCATCGCAGCACGCCGACGGGAAGATCCACCATCGTCCGCGCTCGCGTCGCCAGACTCACATTCTTCAACTGCCCCGACCGCACCAGCTCCAGCCGAAACCCCGCCTCCGGAACCATCTTCGTCTCAAGCCCGCGCGCGGTCCCCACAAACCGCACCTCCGCGCCATAGCGGTCGCGCAGCTCCCTCCCGATCGCCAGCGCAGGAACCACATGCCCGCCCGTCCCGCCACCCGCAATCAATACCCGCAACTGTCTCTGTCTTCCTATTCCCTACTCCCTATTTCCTACTCCCTGCCCCTAATCAATTTCGCGAGTAATATTCAGCAGCACACCCATGCTGGCCAGCGTAATAAAAAGCGAAGTGCCGCCCGAAGAGATAAACGGCAGCGGAATCCCCTTCGTCGGCAGCAGCGCCAGCACCACGCTCATATTGAAGAAAGCCTGAATCAGAATCGCAGTCGTGATCCCAAACGCAAGGAACCGCGCAAACGGATCGGTCGACAGAAACGCCGCCCGCAACCCGCGATACCCCAGCGCCACAAACAATCCCACCACCAGCAGCGCCCCGATCAATCCCAGCTCTTCGCAGATATTCGCAAAGATAAAATCCGTCTGCACCTCCGGCAGATAAAACAGCTTCTGCCGGCCCTCCATCAATCCCAGCCCGCGAATCCCGCCCGTCCCCACGGCGATCAGCGACTGCAGAATATGAAATCCGGTCCCCCGCGGATCAGCCTCCGGATTGATAAACGCAAGCATCCGGTCATGGCGGAACTTCACGAAAAACAGCATGTAGTACATCACCGGCGCGGCCAGCGCAGCGCCAATCGCAAAGAATTTCGTCCGCGCCCCCGCCAGATAAAGCATCAACGCGGTCACCGCCATGCACACCAGCCCCGTCCCCAGGTCAGGCTCCTTCAGGATCAAGGCAGTAAACGCCAGAGGCACGGCAACCGCCCGCAGAATCGTGCCCTTCCACTCATCCATCTGGTGAATGCGCGTCTGCAAAAAATAAGCCAGAAACAAAATCAATACTGGCTTCGCCAGCTCCGACGGCTGAAACGTAAACAGGTCTCCAAACCGAACCCAGCGATGCGTATTGTGCGATCCGCTCACCGCAAAGACGCCGATCAGCATCAGCATCGTCACCGCAACCGAGGGAAATACCACTCTCGGATTGTTATATTTGCGATAATCCACCCGCATCAGAAGAACCATCGCAACCAAGCCAAAAAACGCCCAGATCGCCTGCTTCTTCACGTACGGATAAGGAGAACCCAGAGTCGACTGCGCCATCACCGCCGACGCCGAGAACACCGTCACCAGCCCAAACAGCACCAGCAGCAGCACCACTCCGAAGAGCCACTTGTCCACCCCAACTCTCTTCGCCATGCCGTCACTTCCCTGCTGTTATCCCTGATGCCGCGCCTAATCTAATTCCATCACCGACTGCCGGAACACCTGGCCCCGTTGCTCATAATTTTCAAACTGGTCGAAGCTCGAGCACGCCGGCGACAACAGCACCACATCGCCGGGCGCCGCAGTCTTCGCCGCCTCGGCCACAGCCGCCTCGATCGTCTGCGTTGCAACCATCTTCACGACTCCGTGCAGTTGCCGCTCAATCTTTTCTGCAGCCGAACCAACCGTATAAACAACCTTCACCCGTTGCTTCAGCATGTCCGACATCGTCGCGTAATCGGAATCCTTGTCCTTCCCCCCAAGGATCAGGTGAATTCCCCCCGGAAACGAAGCCACCGCCTTCATCGCCGCATCCACATTCGTCGCCTTCGAATCGTTGTAGTACTCCACCTCGTTGAACTTCCTCACGAACTCCAGCCGATGCTCCACCGCACGAAATCCAGCCACCGAAGCGCGAACGCTCTCCGCCGCAATCTTCGCCAGCCGCGCCGCGCAAACCGCCGCCAGCACATTCTCGACGTTGTGTGCCCCTTTGAGAGGAATCTCCGCAACCGGCATCACCGGCTCGGTCACTCCGCCCTCCTTCTCCACCCACACAATCACGCCATCCCTCACAAACGCACCGCGCCGCACCGCCTTCGTCCCGCTGAACCAGAACACCTCGCTCTTCGCCCGCGCCGCACACATCTGGGTCACGCGATCGTCGCCATTCAACACCAGGAAGTCGTTCGCATCCTGACGCCCCCCGTCTTGCCGCGCAAAGATTCTCTCCTTCGCAGCCACATAGCTCTCAAAGCTCCCGTGTCTGTCCAGATGGTCCGGCGTAATATTCAGGATCACTGCAATCCACGGATGAAACTCCTCCACCGTCTCCAGCTGGAAGCTCGACACCTCCAGCACGCTCACCGTCTCCGCCGTACTCTTCGCCACCAGATCAATCACAGGCAACCCGATGTTCCCGCCCACCAGCGTCGCCACTCCCGCATCGGAGAAGATCTTTCCCACCAGAGTCGTAGTCGTCGTCTTCCCATTCGACCCCGTAATCGCCACCACTCGCCCTTGCAGATAACGGCTCGCCAGCTCCAGCTCCCCAATTACCGGCAGCCCGAACGCAATCACCTGCTTCACCTCAGGCGTATCCATCGGCACGCCCGGCGAGATCACGATCAAATCCTGCCGCCGAAATGTCAGCAGTCCATGGCCACCAGATTCGACCATGATCCCCGCCTCCAGCAGCGCAGGAATCTCCTTCTCGAGCGCCACCGCGCTGCGCGTATCGCTCACCGTAACCCGCGCCCCCTGCCCACGCAGAAACATAGCCGCCGACAAGCCGGACTTACCCAGCCCCACCACCAGCACCCGCTTGTTCTTCAAATCCATCATGCATTCACAGTCTCATCGCAGCTTCAAGGTAGTCAACGCAAACAGCGCAAACACCAGCACCAGAATCCAGAACCGCGCAATCACCTTCGACTCCGACCACCCCATCAACTCAAAATGATGATGCAGCGGAGCCATCTTGAAAATGCGCTTCCCATTGCGCAATTTATAGCTCCCCACCTGCAGCATTACGCTCACCGCCTCCAGAATAAACACCCCGCCAATAAACGGCAGCAGCAGCTCCTGCTTGATCACCACCGCCACCGTCCCGATCGCGCCGCCCAGCGCCAGGCTCCCCACATCCCCCATAAAAACCTCGGCAGGATGCGCATTGTACCAGAGAAACCCTATGCTCGCCCCCACCATCGACCCGCAGAACACCGTCAACTCGCTCACCATCGGCATTCGCTGCAGTTCCAGATAATCCGAGAACACCACATGCCCACTGACATACGTCAGCACCGTCAATGCCCCCGCCGCGATGATCGTGCATCCAATCGCCAGCCCATCCAACCCGTCCGTCAGATTCACCGCGTTGCTCGCGCCCGAGATCACAATCATCACGAAGATCACGAACGGCACAAACACCAGCCAGTGCATATGCGGAATATGTCCCATCCACTCCCACACCAGGTCCGGCCGAAACCGCTTCGCAAACGGCACCATCAGCCGCGTGGAATATCCGCCTCGCGTCTCCATCACTACCAGCGTAGCCGCCACCGCAATACTCGCCAGAAATTGCAGTCCCAGCTTCGCCCGCGCCGTCAGCCCCTGGTTCCTCCGATGCACCACCTTGATGTAATCATCCGCAAATCCAATCGCGCCAAACGCCAGTGTCGACAGCATCACCAGCCACACATACGGGTTCGAAAGATCCGACCACAGCAGCGTCGGTATCAGGATCGAGATACAGATCAGCACCCCACCCATCGTCGGTGTTCCGCTCTTCTTCTGGTGCGACTGCGGACCTTCTTCGCGGATATATTGCCCGATCTGAAACTCGCGCAGCTTCTCAATCACGTAGGGCCCGATCAGCAGCCCGATCAGCAGCGCCGTCAGACTCGCGAACACCGTGCGAAACGTGAGATAGCGAAAGATGCGAAACAGCCGGAAGTAAGGAAACAGCTTCTGATACAGCAGCCAATAGAGCAAAATGCCCGCCTCGGACCTCCAGCGTCCCGCTCGAAGTCACGGCTATCTTAACAGCCATGCCGCCGGAACTCCTGCGCTTATCTCATCGAGGAACCAACTGCATGAACCCGGCCACATCTCTCCTCGCGCAGAAGCCTTCGATCAAAGCCCGTTCTCCAGGGCAAAGCACAGCGCATCGGCGGCCATCGCAAGTTCAAAGGCAAGATGAGCGTCGAGGTCTCTGTCCGCCGCCTCCCGAAGCAGCTTCACGGTCACAGGAAAAAGGTCCGTCCCCTTACCGCGCTGCCGGTTTTCCATCTGCTCCAGCCGATGGTCTATCTCCGCAATTACCTTCCCCAGCCACTCGGGCGTTGGCGGCGCCACCTTCTGTCGATGCTTCCTTCTCGCCGCATAAAGGCCCGCCATCGAAAGATGCTCAACCGCCCGCAACACCCCGATTGCGCGCAGCACAGTCTTCTCCTTTACCTCCTCTTCCATCGCCCTGCGATAGAGCTTCACTCCCTGCTCCAGAAGCCTCCGCAGATCTTTCCCCGTACCCTTCTCCATCAGCGACATCACCACCGAAGCCCGCTGCATATGATGAAAAGCCGTCATCTGACCATGATCGGCCGCATACACCGTTCGCCGCCTGGCAACTCGACTCGTCTTCTTCGCGCCCGTACTCGAACCAGTTCCTCCTGCGCCCTTTGACGGTTTCTTAGCTACTGACGCGGCCTTCACCCCAGCCCCTCGCCCACCCGGCGCCACTATCCTACGACCACTCACATTTGCCATAGCCAGGATGCCTCCCTCAGAAAACATACTACTGAGGACTCTCCGAGATCATTGTTAAAGCCCTCTCCAGCCGCACGCCGCGTGAGGCCTTCAACAACACTACGTCTCCCGCGCGCACATTCGCAACCAGCCACCCGCCCGCCTCTTCGGGAGTGGCCGCAAATATTCCCTCGACTCCGGCGTCCTTCGCCGCGGAAACGATCGCCTCCGACACCCCCCGCACTCCGAGAACGAAATCCACTGCCCGCTCAGCCATGCGCCGCCCGCAAGTAGCATGCAACGCCTCCGCCTCCGGTCCCAGCTCCAGCATCTCTCCCGCAACCACGATGTGCCGCTCTCCAGGGATCGCCATCAGTGCATCCACCATCGCATTCAGCGCCGTCGGATTGGAGTTGTAACAATCATTGATCAGCGTTGCGCCCCGCCATGCCAACACCTCCCCGCGCTTATCGCCCGCGCGCATCTCGCCAACCGCCGCCGCACACTCGCCCAGCCCCATCCCGCTCCGCAACCCCGTTGCAATCGCCGCCAGCGCATTTGGAACGTTATGCCTCCCCAGCATCTTCAACTGCACGCTCGCGCGCTCCCCCTTCGCCTCCACGGTAAACACCACGCCTTCCGCGCCGACCTCCACCACATGCACGGCCCGCACCTCCGCACCCTCGCCCACTCCATAAAAAACCGCGCGCGCGCCAAGCCCCTCCCCGAACCCAGCCACATACGGATCGTCAAAGTTCAACACCGCCACCCCCTCCCGCGGCAGCGCTTCAATCAACTCATACTTCGCCCGCGCAATGCCCGCAATTCCATCGGGAAAAAATTCCAGGTGTACCGGCCCAACGTTCGAAACCACCGCCCAGTCCGGCTCCGCAATCTTCGCCAGCGCGGCAATCTCTCCCGCATGGTTCATTCCCATCTCGATGACCGCAACCTCATGCTCCCGCTCGAGCTTCAGCAACTGCAATGGCAATCCAAACGCATTATTTAAATTCCCCGCGGACTTCAGCACCTTGAACTTCGCGCCAAGAACCTGAGCCACCGCCTCCTTGGTCGTCGTTTTTCCCGCCGACCCCGTCACCCCAACTACCCTTCCGCCCCACTCCCGCCGCACCGCCTGAGCAAGTTGCTGCAGCGCGCGCAGCACACAATTCTCGCAGTCCGACACCTTTAACAAACGCTGCTCATCCACCTCCGCCGGCACAACCCACCGGTTGCTCACCACCGCCGCTACCGCGCCGTTCGCCAGCGCCGCCTGCACGTAATCATGCCCATCCAGCCGCTCTCCGCGAACCGCAAAGAACAACTCCCCCGCACCAATCGTCCGCGAGTCGATTCCATACCCCACCGCCTCCGCCAGCGTATCGAACTCACCATCCGCATGAATCCAATCCGCCACCTGCCCCAAAGTCAGCTTCACGCAATCTCCTTCAAAACCCCAGTCGCCACCGCAACATCATCAAACGGAATCGTCTCATCCTTCAATATCTGCACCTTCTCATGCCCCTTCCCCGCAATCAAAACAATATCCCCCGCCTGCGCAGCACGAATCGCAATCTCAATCGCTCCAGCTCGATCCTCCTCCACAATGCAGGTCGTTCCTGTCTCCTTCACTCCCACAAGTGCCTCCTCAATAATCGCCTTAGGCTCCTCACTTCGCGGATTGTCACTCGTCAACACAACCAGATCGCTCCCCTCACCCGCAGCCCGCCCCATACTCGGACGCTTGGTCCTGTCACGATCGCCCCCACACCCAAACAAAGTGATCACCCTCCCGCCCTGCCCCTTCGCCAACTCCCGTGCCAGCGAAATCAAATTCCGCAAGGCATCATCTGTATGCGCGTAGTCCACCACCACGGTAATTCCGAGCTCATTAGCTATCGTCTCGAATCGTCCCGGCACTGGCTTTAGCTTTTCAGCAGCCGTCGCGATCTGCTCCAGACTCAATCCACGTGCTAGTGCGGCACATGATGCCGCGAGCAGGTTATACACATTCACTTGGCCAGTCAGGGAAGATCGCATCTCCACCGTTCCCATCGGCGTCTTCCAGGTAAAGCTGGTCTCGCCTGCTCCAAGCATCACGTCCTCCGCCCGAAATTCAGGGATCCAGCCATAATTGCTTTTCAACCCATAGGTCCACACCTCACTGCACGCTCCGGCCGATTTCTCTATCGCCCCACCGTATTCATCATCAAGGTTAATTACAGCCACCCGAGGAGCCGGCGCACCAACCCCCTCAAACAACCTCGCCTTCGCCCGAAAATACCTCTCCATCGTCCCGTGATAATCCAGATGGTCCTGCGTCAAATTCGTAAACATAGCCACATCCACCGGCAGCCCCCACCCCCGCTCCTGTTCCAGCGCATGAGACGACATCTCCATCACCGCCTCCGTCGCACCCATGGCAACTCCATCCGCAAAAACCCGCAGCGTATCTGAAATCTCCGGCGTAGTATGCGGCGACACGCGCACCTCGTCCCCCGCATGCGTCTCAATCGTCCCGATCAGCACACATGTGCGACCCACACTTCGCAGCATCGCCTCCAGAAGAAACGCAGTCGTCGTCTTCCCATTCGTCCCCGTCACCGCGCTCAGCGCCAGCCTCCGCTCCGGATGCCCCAGCACCGCAGCACTAACCTCCGCCAGCCCCCGTCGTCCATGCCCCACCAGAGCCGCCCCAACCCCCGCATGCTCCCGCAGCAATCGCGCATAAGCCTCACGCGAGTCCGTCACCACCGCTGCGGCACCCTGCCCCACCGCCGCGTCTATATAACGATTCCCATCCGTCGCCTCACCCCGCATCGCGACAAACACATCCCCGCGCCCCACCCGCCGCGAGTCATACGCGACGCCGCCAACCTCAACCGAAGGCCCCCCACGTTCAATCGCACTCAGCCCCGCGCACACCCTATCCCAATTCATATAACAGTGATGCTAGCTGAGACTTCTCCACCCTGGCGCCAGAAGCCTCTAGCGAGTAAACCGCACCACAATCTCAGTCCCCGCCGGAACCATCGTTCCGGCCGCCGGCACCTGCTCTCGGGCCAGCCCATTCCCCACAGCCTGCACCCGCAAACCTACCGCATCCGCCTTCTCCACGACGCTCCGCAGCGCCGCTCCCTCAAACGAAGGCACCGGCACCCGCAGCGCCGCATTCACCACCACCGCAGCCTTGCCCTTCGCTGCCGCAAGCGGCTTCGCCATCACCGCCGGAGCCTCCGTGGTCTTCGAACCACCGCCAGAACCACTCCCAAACGAAGCAACCTCCTTCACCGGAGTCAATTTCGCAACATCATCCGCCCTACCCACCGCCGGCTTTACCATCGCAACCGGCTTCTCCGCCTCAGCACCGGCTGGCTTCGCATTCGCCTGCGCACGCAGCGGATCATCCGCAGGCAGGCTATTCACGTCATCAAACATCGCCGCCAGATCCGCCGTATTCTCCGAAGGAGCTTCCTCCGCCGTCGCGTCCTTCTGCGCGACCATCATCTCCTTCTGCGTCTTCAGCGGCTGATCGTGCGGCACCCCAAGATACTCCAGCACCTGTTGCGCCACAGTGGCAAACACCGGAGCGCTCACCGCCGCACCATACTTGCTCGGCCCCACTGTCGGCGTATCGATCACCACAGTAACCGAAATCGCTGGATTACTCACCGGAGCAAATCCCGCAAAGCTCGCCACCAGCTTCGTATGCGAATACGTGTGTGTCGCCAGATCGACCTTGTTCGCCGTGCCCGTCTTCCCCGCCGAGCTGTATCCGTTCAGCGCCGCCGCTTTGCCCGTTCCTTCCGTCACAATTCCCTGCATCATCTTCCGCATCTTGGCCGACGTCATCTCCGAGATCGCTCGATGCGCCCCGTCCGGCAGCGTCGCCGGCAACTGGTTCGCAGGCCGGAAGGCCGCAGGCGTCAGCCGCGGATCGCCTTTCATCTCATCGGTCGACTGCAGCAGAATATGCGGGGGCATGTACACTCCGCCATTCGCAATCGTGCTCACCATGGTTACAAGTTGCACCGGCGTCACTCCAATCTCCTGCCCAATCGCGATCGAAAGAATGCTCGTCGATCCCCATTTCTTCGGGCTGCGCAATAGTCCACGCGTCTCGCTCGGCAGCTCGATCCCCGACCGTTCCCCAAAGCCGAACGCCCGTACATAGTCGTAGAACTTCTGGCTCCCCAGCTTCAGCGCCATCTTCGCCGCGCCCACATCGCTCGATCGCTCGAGCGCATACTGCACCGTCACCTGCCCCAGATGGCCATCGCTTCGGTCATCGTGCAGCGTTCGCCCATACATCGTCATCGCGCCGCCCTGGCAATCCACAATGTCCGTCGGCTGCACCCCCGCGCCATCCAATGCCGCCGAATACGTCACCAGCTTGAACGTCGAACCCGGCTCGTAGATATCGCTCACCGCCAGGTCCGTCAACACACTCGCATCCATATGCCGCGAGTCGTTCGGATTGAACCGCGGCGAAACTGCCAGCGCCAGAATCTGTCCCGTGTGCGGGTCCTGCACCACCACCGTTCCATGCAGCGCCTTCACCTTATCCACCTGCGCATCCAGCGCGCGCTCCGCCATGTACTGGATATTCGCGTCGATCGACAGCACCAGGTTCTCCCCCGGCATCGGCTGGCTCTCTTCGCTATCCAGCACGTGCCGCCGCGCATCCATATCGGCCGACATGCGCCCCGGCTCGCCATGCATATCCTCGTCGAACTTCTGTTCCAGCCCGCCCAGCCCGGTATCGTCCATGCCGACATAGCCCAGCACCTGTGCCGCCAGATCGTTATTCGGATAGAACCGCTTGAACTCCTTCTGGAAATAAACGCCTTTCAAATTCAGTTCGCGCACCCGCTCCGCCGTACCCGCGTCCAGCCGCCGCCCAACCCATGCGAAGTTCCTCGATGCGTTGAACCGCGCCAGCATCTGCTGCTTCGAAGTGAAGTTGTCGTGCGGATCCGCATGCACGATCTCCGCCAGGATCTCGGCCGCACTCGCGCGGTTATCTCCCAGCTCCGACGGCACCGCGAATACGCTGTCCGCCTGCACCGTCACCGCCAGCTCGCGCAGATTGCGGTCGTACATCATCCCCCGCCGCGGAGCCACCTCAAACGTCCTCTGCTGCTGCATCGCCGCGCGATGCACGAAATCCGAGTGCCGCACCACCTGCAGCCATCCCAGCCGCAACGCGATCAGTCCGGTCCACGCGCAGAGAAAAAGCGCCACATAGGCAAACCGGATCCTCCGTATCGGAGCGGTCAACGTTTGCCGTGGCGCCTTATCCATCCCTATTCCTGCTTCTTCGTCTTAATGTATTGAGCTGCTACTGAAGTATCTGCATCCGCGGTGCACTCGCCTGCGCCAGCACAGCAGCATTCGGATCGCCACCCTCCGGCCGCACCACCTGTCCCGGCTGAGGCTCATTCAACCCAAGCTGCCGGGCAACGCGGTCGATCCGGCCAGGATCGGTCAGCTGCGCCTCCGACAGCCGAAGCTGCCGGTTCTGCTCACGAAGCTGCTCCACCTGCGCCTTCTGCGCCTCCACGTGATACCCAATCTCAATCGCCGAAAAGTGCTGCCACACATATACCATCACCAGCAGAAACAGCACGCTCATCACCGCGGTGAAGGTGCGCATCTCGCGCCGCCGCTCGGGATCGTCCGCCTTCACAATCCGGCTGTTGTCGAGGTGCTTGGTAAAGAAAACCTCAGGCGTCGGTCCGCGCCGAGCCCGCCGCTGCGTCTCATACAGCTCGCGGTTCCGTGCCGTCAAAGACGCCGCTCGGCTCTGCGGCTGTACCCGCGAGCCCATCATCTCCAACTGTTGTCCTGCCATCGCCGAAGCTGCCATCGCACACCTCACTCGCTTTACCCGCCCAGAAATCGACCGCAACATCGACCTGAACGAAACCTCTTTTGCCGCTCCTGCAAAAATACGAACCGGGCCGGGATCGCTATTGGAGGAAGGGACTTGTATTGCAGAGTTGTCTTTCGCCTGAAAGAAGGTAGGACAACCCCGGCCCGATCACTTGTACTTCAAAACCTTAACCACTAATCACTGTCTTTCAGCCGCCCGCATCTTCGCGCTTCGCGACCGCGGATTCCGCATCTGCTCTTCTTCACTCGCCACAACCGGCTTCTTCGTCAAAACTTCAAACTCTCTCTTCCGGCCAAACTCACGGAATGCATCCTTCACCAGCCGGTCTTCCAGCGAGTGAAAGCTGATCAGCACCAGCCTTCCCCTCGGCTTCAACAGAGACCCCGCGCTCTTCAGCAGCGATTGAATCTCTCCCAGCTCGTTATTCACTCGAATTCGAAGCGCCTGAAAGGTTCGCGTCGCCGGATGAATCTTGTCGCCTTTCATTGATGGGGCCACGGCCGATACGACTCTTGCCAATTCTGCAGTTGTCGTAATCGGCCGGGCCCTAACAATGGCTCTGGCGATTCTCCGCGACCTCCTTTCCTCTCCGAATTCGTAAATCAGGTCGGCGAGTTCGTTTTCGTCTTCCTGATTTACCACTTGCCCGGCCGTCTCCCCGCTGCGCATATCCTGCCGCATATCCAGGGGTCCATCCGACCGAAAACTGAATCCTCTGTGCGCCTCATCCAGTTGCAGGCTGCTCACGCCAAAATCGGCAAGCAGACCATCCAGGCTTCCCGGCTCAATCTCATTGGCCGCTTCAGAAAACGCCTTGGCGATAAACTTCACCTCCGGCATCCCGTCTCCCAGCTCAGCCTTCACTTCGTCGAGCCTCGCCCTGGCCAACTCCATCGCCTCCGGGTCGCGGTCGAAGCCAATCAGCTTGCCGCCTCCGCCCAGCCTCTTCGCAATCGCGGTCGAGTGGCCTGCAAGCCCCAGCGTCGCATCGCAGATCGCGCCGCCTGGCCGCACATTCAAATACTCCAGAACTTCTTCTAAAAGAACCGGCACATGTCGCGGACCGTTCATCTCACCGCCTATGCGCTGCCCCTGGGGGCCTCAAACCGTTTCAACTCTTCAATGCCTTCGTCTTCTCCGCCAATGCCGCTCGCTTCTCCCGCGACATTTCGACAACGCCGCTCGGCCCCTTCCGCTCCGCCTCGAACGATTCGATGTTCATCACCTCAAGCACCGTCTGCATACCCAGCACATTCACATCGCCCGCCAACTGCGCCTGCTGCCGAATCACCTGCGGCAACAGCAACCGTCCCTGCGAGTCCATCTCAACCGTCTGCCCGTAATAACTCGTCACGTTCAAAAAATCCTCCCGCTCCGGGTCCGTGGGTTCAAGCTGCACGATCTTCGCCTCGATCGCCTCCCACTCCTTCATCGGGTACAACTGGGCCCGTCTGCCATCCACGCTGGTGATATAGAAGAGCGGTCCATACACCTCATCCACCCTTCGCTTGAACTCCGACGGCAGCTTCAATCGAAACTTTTCATCGACCCGCGTCTGGTGGTTTCCGCGAAACATGGCTTCCTCGATACCTTGCCGAACCAACCTTGGTTCAAAATCTGTCTGGCGCAGTAGAATTTCTTTAGAAAGAGCCGGATATGGCCCACCAAACTCCAAAATTTTCTACTTCGCTCCACAAGCATCGCCGAGAGAACCAACCCTGTAAAGGGTTATTTCTGCGAGAACTCTGGAATTCCCATATTGAATTGTGGAAAACTCAGCGGCTTGCGGAACCTAGGCGGATACCCACTAGATATAGTGTTAGCAGATGTGGTTCATACCTCGACAGCCACTTGCGGCATCCAGATCGATCTGATAAAGCGAAGTAAAAGCGAAACCAGTCCGGGGAACGTTCAATGAACCGGGTCTCTGTTTCTAAGTAGCCCCAGGGTTTCTAATAGCCAAGGCTTCAGACGATGCTGAAAAGTCGGCTCTGCTTAAGGGCACGGCTTCAGAGGCTGAAAAATAGAGCTTTGCTTAAGGGCACGGATTCATCCGTGCCATAAGTGCTTCACTTTGTAATGCGGCTTCAGCCGCTGAGGTACGCTGTTTGCATCTTTAAGCCTTGGGTCTCTCGACCTGCCGAGATACCGGGCTTTAGCCCCTGGAGTATGCCTTTATACTCGCTGCACTCACTTTCGTGCCTGCAATCGACTCGTTAGACAGCCTACTCCGCGCCCAGCAGCTTCTTCCGCCGCAGCAGCCACACCAGATACCACAGCACCGCCAGATTGATCAGCAGCAGACTCAGCCGGAACCAGTCCGGCTTCCGCGCCAGCTCATACAGCTCCCACGGCAGAAACGAGATCGTCAGAATCAGCGTCAGGTACTCCGCCCACACCTTCTCCAGCAACAACCCGACACCCTCCGTCAGAGCCAGCGCCGAATAGCCAAACGTCGCCACGCTGATCTGTCTCAGGCGATGCGCATCGATCAGATCCACCTTATCCAGCAGCAGCGCAACCAGCCTGCTCTCAGGATCGAACTTCAACCTCACGGCCAGCCGCATCACCTCGTCTTCAAGATCTTTGTGCAGCAGATGAATAGCACCCACCCCCACAAAGAAAAAGAAGATCGCCTTCGCCAGCTTGAACAGACCGATCAGCAACAGGCCGCGATCCCGTGAGCCTCCATGCGCCATCTCTCGCGCTTCCGCCGGCATCGCATTGTGAATTTTGCTCGTTCCCATCGGCATCCGCTTCGACCTTCAGTTGACGGTGGCCCAATGAAATTGTCAACGCCCCATCCGTAGCAGCTCAGCTTCGTCCCATCAACAATTCCGCTTCCGTGTCTCAGTAGAACCCCGAAATATATTGTCCTACCGGCAAAATTCGGCACATCGCACAAATACAGGCAATCCACTCCCAGCGGCGCCGCGTAGATGCTTATGAGTGCCCTGAAGCCAGGGACCAGCTTTCAGAAACACGAACGATACACGAACGATATCGAACGATAAAGGACAAGCCCATGAAGAAGACATTCCTCGCCACACTCGCCGTCGCTGCTCTGGCCATCGCCTCTCTCACCGCCCATGCGCAGAAAGATCCAACCGTCGGCGGCGCCGAGATGTACCCCACAAAAACCATCGTCGAGAACGCCGTCAACTCGCCCATTCACAAGACCCTCGTCGCAGCCGTCAAGGCCGGCGGCCTGATCGACACTCTTAACAGCCCCGGCCCCTTCACCGTCTTCGCCCCAACCGACGACGCCTTCGCCAAGCTTCCCGCAGGTACTGTCGACACCCTGGTCAAGCCCGAGAACAAAGACACCCTGGACAAGGTCCTCACCTACCATGTTGTCGCGGGCCGCATCAGCTCGCGGCAGCTCGAGAGCATGATCAAGAAGGGCGGCGGCAAGGCTACACTCAAGACCGTTCAAGGAGAAGACCTTACAGCCACTATGTCCGGCGGCAAGATCATGCTGACTGACGCCAAGGGCGGCATGGCTACTGTCACCACGGCCGATGTCTTCCAGTCGAATGGTGTCATTCAGGTTGTTGACGCTGTGCTGATGCCGAACTAAAGGGTTGTAGGTAATAGCCTGAGGCGCCTCGTTGAGAGGCGCCTCTTTTTGTTACGTATCTGCATCAGTAACAAACAGTTATGGGCGGAGGACGAGGAAAAATGCAAAGGTTGCCGCGATGATTCCGACGATGATGTAGACCATGGTCGGGCTGGCGAAGCTGGTTCTTTTTCCAGGTGGAACGACGGGCGGCTCCATGAGCAATTTGATAGGGTCTCAATCGCAATGGGTTGTCCGAGGGGAATCAGGGGTGGGATTTCGTCTGTTTCCGGCTTTTATTGCGGAATTTTTTTCGGGCTGGTGAAACCGCGTTTTTGCAGGGGTTTTTGCAAAAACACGGTGGCAGAAGGTGGTTATTTGATGGTGAATTCGTGGTGGAATGCTGGTGAACGATGGTTAGAAGATGGCTTAGTTTGCCGGCTAAGAATTTGCCACTTTTCGCGGATCTATTTTTGCGCTTTCCCGTTTTGGGAATGGAATCGGAATGAGCAATCGGCTGGTTGGTTATCATTCAGGAAAGTCTCTTTTGAAAGGAACTTCCTTTGCTCCGATTCCGCTCGCTTGATGGTGTCGCCCTGCTTGTTCTTCTCGTTCTTCCGGTTGCGGCGCAGGCGCCTCGCAGGAGACCGGTTACTGATGCGGAGGTCGCGGCCATCACGCGGGACGCGATTCTGATCGACACGCATAACGATGTCCCTTCGAAGACGGTCGATGGCTACGACATTGCTACCCCGAACAAGAAGGGCCAGACCGATCTTGCGCGCATGAAGGGATTTCTCGGGGCCGAGTTTTTTGCCGTCTATGTCGGGGCGGAGTATGTCGAGAGCAACCACTCGGCGAACCGCGCGCTGCAGATGATCGATACGGTGCGAACGGACGTTATCGGAGCGCATCCGAACGACTTTGTGTTCGCAACCACGGCGGATGAGATTGTCGCGGCACATAACCAGCACAAGATCGCCGCGCTGATGGGGATTGAAGGCGGCCATGCGATTGAAGATTCGCTGCGCCTGCTGCGCGACTACTATGCGCTTGGCGTCCGGTACATGACGCTGACTCACTTCAACACCAACGACTGGGCGGATGCTCAGGGGGATTTCGAAGATCCCAAGGTGAAGCACCACAATGGTCTGACTCCGTTCGGCAAGGATGTTGTGCGCGAGATGAACCGGCTGGGCATGATGGTGGATATTTCGCACACAGCGGACAAGACCTTTTATGATGCGCTGGAGGTTTCGACTGCGCCGATCATCGCGTCGCACTCAAGCTGCCGCGCGGTTTCGAACCATACGCGCAATATGACGGACGACATGATCCGGGCGCTGGGGGCGAAGGGGGGGACGATGCAGATCAATTTCGACTGCGCCTATCTCTCGCAGCGCTACCTGGATGCTTCGAAGCCGATACTGGCCGAACTGCGCCCGAAGCTGCAGGAGGCGAGAAGGATTGAGGACCCGGTTGCGCGCGCGGCGGCCGTCGATAAGTTGGAAGAGGAATCGACGGCGAAGCTGCCGCCGGCTACGCTGGCCGATGTTGTGGCCCAGATCGACCATGCGGTGAAGATCGGCGGGATTGACCATGTGGGGATTGGTACGGACTTCGACGGCGTGGACTGTGTGCCGGCTGAGCTTGGGTCGTATGACAAGTTTCCGGCGCTGACGCGGGCGCTGCTGGAGAAAGGGTATTCCGCGAGTGACATTAAGAAGATCTATGGCGGGAACCTGCTTCGGGTGATGCGGGCGGTGGAGCAGCGGGCGCGGGAGTTGAAGTCTACTCCGCCGATCGAGACGAAGGTCGGGAAGTGATTTCAAGCTGGCCCTTTGATCACACAAAACACGTAGAGGAAGGTTCGATGCACTTGTATAGTTCCTATTCGTGAGTAAGATTGCAGAAGACATTCCATTACGGATGTCGATGGTCTCTGTATTGTCGGACTGGTGGTGCGCTAACTATATGACTACAAAACGTATTAAGCCTCTGCTAAAGTTGCGGATTCAAGGGCCTGGCGTGCGTTCGGGAGCTATTACTGTGCCAGATTTGATCCGTATCTGCCGAGCTACGCAAGACGCTGTCAATCGACAGGCTGAAGCCATGCGAGGGGGGCAATCTCTGCGTCCCGGGCCAAAAACACTAGTCGTGTATGACGAATGCACACTCGAACTAACTGGAATTGAGAAAGGCAGCACAGTACTTCCATTCACGCTTGCGAAACCGCAGCAGTCACTTCCGATACCAGAAACCACAAACTTTGGACACGACGTAGTTCGTCAGGTTGCTGAAGCAGTAAAG
>DATAVY010000049.1:0-4484 GCA_036267495.1 Edaphobacter sp. | reverse complement strand
TTGCTGTGATGGAGTTCGATGAGCTTGCGGTACCAGTTGAGGAGAGAGTTGGGATCGGCTTCTTCTAAGGCTGCGTTGGGTGTGGGGTTTGGTGTGGGTGTTTCGGTTTCAGGTGGGGGTGCGGGTTTGCCTTTTGGAGGTGGTGGCGGGGCATCCCACGTGATGATTGGCGTGGAGGATGCTGCTCCTGGTGATTGTGGAGCGGAGACGCCGAGTTCCTGGCCGTAGTAGAGCAGAGGCTGGGCGCGGGTGGTGAAGAGGATGGTGGCGAGTAACTTGGCGATGTCGACGCTGTGTTCGCCGTCGGCGTAGCGGCTCATGCTGCGTTGGAAGCTGGGGCCGTCGGTGGCGAGGAGAGGAATGGCGTGGCCGGCGAGTGCGATGTTTTCGGTGGACTCGATTGCGGAGCGGATGGCGGATGGGCCGAGCGGAGTGACTGCGCCGAGGCTGGCGTCGAGAAGAAGCTGCGGAGTTTGCGTGTCGGGGGCTTTGTAGGTTCTTTGCTGGGGCGATGGGGGGAGGCTGGGGTCGACGTCGCCGATGAGGATGCGTTGACCGAGGTAGGTGGAGGCGGCCTTGCGAAGCTCGGCGGCCTGGGCGTGAGCTTCGGGAGTTGCTCCGATGACGTGGAAGCCGGCGATGCCGCGGTTGAGCCAAAAGCGGGCGACGTTGGGCAGATCGGCGGGGGGGATGTGGGGGTCGAGGTCGAGGAGGATGCGGATGTTGCGGCGGCTGGCTTCGTGGATGAGGTCGTCCAGATCGTCGAGGGCGCCGTAGGCGGGGTCGAGGGATTGGGCGTGGGCGGCGTCGGGTTGCAGGGTGGTGAGGAGGAGGGCGTCGGCGCCGAGGGAGTGGATGTAGTCGAGGTGCTGCGCGACGCCGTGCAGAGGACTGCCTGTGGCTTGATCGACGGGGGGACTGAAGTTGATGGGGTTGATCTGGTAGACGATGGGGTGCTTCCACCAGACGTCGGTGTTGATGCCGGAGCCGGCCCAGCCGGGACGGGCGAGGGTCTGGGCTGGGGCGCTTGGGACGAAGGTAAAGGCGAGGCAGAGGGTGAGGAGTCGGCGGGTGGTCGGTATCGTCATCGTGCTGGTTAATGAGATGCTACGCGAGTTTGTGGAGGGATGGAGACCGGGGCTGAATGTGTCGAAGAACCTGCGGCTGCTGTTTTGTTTTACTCAGGCGCCGCAGTCTTTCGTCCCGCGAGGCGGCCATCCATGTCTGCAAGCACGTAAGCGACAACCGATAACATTGCCGCATTTTTCCTGAACTCGACCGGATCGACCTTGTCCAGCGTGTCTGCCTCGGTGTGGTGCCAGTCGAAGTAGTGCGCTCCGGTGGTGCGCGGACTCAATGATGGAACTCCATCCGCTGTTAGCGGCTCGATGTCCGAGCCTCCGCCTCCACGCGAAACCGTGTCCGCCCCAATTGGCCCGAGCATGGAGACGATGTCCTGCATTACCGACAGTGACTGCTGCACCTCCGGAGACACCGCACTCGAATCTGAAGATCGAGCCGACGCAGACGCAGCAGTACGCGGCCTCCGCGATCCGCCTGCACTTCCATAACCCATGCCCAGAGGCTTTTCGGCGCCTTCGTCCATCTCGATGGCAGCCACCTGATCGCCGATCTTTTCGCCGACCATGGTGCGGTAAGCCAGTCCACCGGCTCCGCCGTTTTCTTCATTCACCCAGAACACCAGCCGGATCGTGCGCTTCGGCTTCAGTCCCAGCTTATGGATCAGCGTCACCGCCTGATAGGCGGCCATGATCCCCGAGCCATCGTCCTGCGCACCCTGTCCGACATCCCATGAGTCGAGATGGCCGCCGATCGAAACGACCTGCTCGGGATGCTCGCTGCCTACAATCTCGCCCATCACGTTGCCGGCTTGAACATCGGCCTCCATGTGCGCGTCCATCTGGAGATGCACCGTTACGGGCCCTTCCTTGCACAGCCGTTCGATCATGAGCGCATCTTCTACCGTGATCGCCGCCGCCGGAATTTTCGGCTGCTTCGCGTCATAGATCAGCGTGCCGGTGTGGGGAATCTGCATCGCCAGCCCGGTCGCCGACCGCACCAGCATCGCGATCGCACCCTTTGCCGCTGCGCGCGATGCGCCAAACGTCCGGTACTGCGTGTTCACTCCATAGCCGTGCCACCCAGGATTGAACACGACGATCTTCCCTTTCACCTGTTCGGGCGTCAGCGCATCCAGCGCGTCGAAGCTTGGCAGAAATATCACCGGCGCGGTAATGCCGCCAGCGGGCGTGCCCACACTCATCCCCAGGCCGATCATGTGCAGAGGCCGGGTAATGGGCCCTGCTTCGCCCTTGTACATCATCGCGCCCGACTCACTTCCCCGCACCCAGCGGGGCACCATTACTGGCTGCACTGTCACGTTCTGCAAGCCAGCCTTGCGCATCAGGTCCGCGGCCCATGCAACGGCTGTGTTCAACTGCGGGGTTCCGCTCAGCCGTTTGCCGACGTGATCGCATAGATACGTCAGCGCCGTGTAGCCATCGTCGTCGGTCTGGGCTGCCTTCAGAATCCTCGCGGCATCTGCTCCATATTTCGCGGCCAACGGCCCTGCGACTCCGGGCATTCCCGGCACCGGCTTCGCATCCGGCGGACCCATCTGCGCGAAACCTGATTGTGCCGCCAGCAGCGCAGCACTCGTCAATAGAGTGGCCAAGCGATTCATGCGATCTCCTGATTTCTTTTTAAAGAAAGAGCCTACCAGACGCTAACCGATGTCGAAGCTGACGCCTTGTGCGAGGGGAAGGTCTGCGCCGTAATTGATGGTGTTGGTGGCGCGGCGCATGTATTGCTTCCAGGAGTCGGAGCCGGATTCGCGGCCGCCGCCGGTTTCCTTTTCGCCGCCGAAGGCTCCGCCAATCTCCGCGCCTGAGGTACCGATGTTGACGTTGGCGATGCCGCAGTCGGAGCCGGTGGCGGAGAGGAACTGCTCGGCTTCGCGGAGGTTCATGGTGAAGATGCTGGAGGAGAGTCCCTGGGGGACGTCGTTGTGGAGACGAAGGGCGTCGGCGAAGTCGGAGTACTTGAGAACGTAGAGGATGGGGGCGAAGGTTTCGTGCTTGACTACATCTGGCACGGGGTCCGTTTGGGTGGAGATTTCGACGAGCGCGGGGCGGACGTAGAAGGCTTCGGGGTTTTCTTTGGCGTTTTCTTTTTTGGTAACGACGCGGTCACCTCCGGTGATGGTTGCGCCTTCGGCTTTGGCATCGGCGAGTGCTTGCTGCATGGAGTTGAAGGCGCGCTCGTCGATGAGGGGGCCTACGAGGGTGTTGGGTTCGCGCGGATCGCCGACGACGACGGAGGCGTAGACCTTTTTGAGCTGGGGGATGAGCTTGTCATATATGGTGTCGTGGACGATGAGGCGGCGGAGGGTGGTGCAGCGCTGGCCGGCGGTGCCCATGGCGGAGAAGGCGATGGCGCGGAGGGTGAGGTCGAGGTCGGCGGTGGGGGCGACGATGGCTGCGTTGTTGCCGCCGAGCTCGAGGATGGCGCGGGCGAAGCGGGCGGCGAGTCTGGGGGCTACGGCGCGGCCCATGGCGGTGGAACCGGTGGCGGAGACGAGAGGGATCAAGGGGGAATCGACGAGGAGCTGGCCGACGGTGGCGTCGCCGATGAGGAGGGTGGCGAGGCCTTTGGGGATGCTGCCGAATTTCTTGGCTGCGCGTTCGAAGATGGCTTGGGTGGCGAGGGCGGTGAGGGGAGTTTTTTCCGATGGCTTCCAGACGACGGCGTTGCCGCAGACGAGGGCCAGGGCGGCGTTCCAGCTCCAGACGGCGACGGGGAAGTTGAAGGCGGAGATGATGCCTACGACGCCGAGGGGGTGCCAGGTCTCCATCATGCGATGCTTGGCGCGCTCGGAGGGGACGGTGAGGCCGGCGAGCTGGCGGGAGAGGCCGGCGGCGAAGGTGCAGATGTCGATCATCTCCTGGACTTCGCCATGACCTTCGGAGAGGAGCTTGCCGGATTCGATGGTGACGAGGCGACCGAGACGGTCGATTTCAGCGCGGAGTTCTTCGCCGAGGAGACGGATGAGTTCGCCGCGTTTGGGAGCGGGGACGGTGCGCCACTCGAGGAAGGCGGCGTGGGCCTGGGCGATGGCTTTGGTTGCGTCGGCGGTGTTGATGGTGGGGAGCTGGGCGATGACTTCGCCGGTGAGGGGGGTGCGGGCGGTCAGATTGCCATTGGTGTAGGCGGTGGCAGGCACGCCGAGCTCGGTGAGGATGGTCTGGACTTCCTGCTGGATGGTCATGGTTTTCCTTTGCCGATCAGGGTAGACGGCGAGTGGGTCTGTAGGCAATTCGGGGCTGCCCCGGGTAATCTTTTTCGGGCAAAGTCTTCATAACGGAGGGTTTAAGTTTGGACTTTGCGAGTAAAGTATTTATTATCAGTGACCCTTTCTGTAAAGTCTTGGCATATAAGGGTTAATTAAGAGAAATGCCCCGGCT
>DATAVY010000048.1:0-9581 GCA_036267495.1 Edaphobacter sp. | reverse complement strand
CACCGAAATCGCCGCTCGTTTTGCTGCCGGAGTCGTCCCTGGGGCGGAAGGGCCGTGGGCTTCGGGGCGCATCGAATTTGCGGAAGGGTGGGCCATCGGCGCGGCTGGCGCGGCCTTCGCTGCTGCCGCGAGAGAAGTTTTTGCGGGGAGCGTCGCCGCGGTCGAAGCTGCGTTCGGGGCTGCTACGTTCGGAGCTGGGAGTGAAGCTGCCTGGCTTTCGCGGGCCACCGAAGGCAGGCTTTGCCGGCCTGTCTCCGAAGGTGCGGCGCGGCGGGCGGGTGTCCCTGGAGTCGCGGTCCGTGCGGGAGGTGAACTCGCGGCGCGGTGGGCGCGCGTCTCCGAAGTCGCGACGCGGGGGACGGCTCTCGTGGTCGCGAGCGAAGGAGGGTTTGCCGGCGAAGCCTTCACGCTTGCGTCCAAAGGTGCCGGGCTTCGAAAAGGTTTTGCGCGGGCGGTCGGTGGCGTCGCTGGCGGCTCTGTCATTGTACGGACGCGGTGTGAATTCACGGCGTGGGGGACGGCTGTCGCTTGCTCCTTCGCTGCGGCGGAAGGATGGCCGGTCGCTCTTGAAGGACGGACGATCGCGATCGAAGCGCGGCTTGGCGCCGAAGCCGGGTTTGCTGCCGAAGGACGGTTTGGAGCCAAAGGGAGGACGCTTTCCTGCCCGGTCGGTGCTGGATTTTCGTTCGTAGGGACGAGGGGTTTTGGGAGACGGGGTCGTGTCATCGTCTTCTCGAACACTGGATGGGGATCGGGCGGCGGCGAGGCGTGCGGCTTTTTCTTCGGCCCAGGGTTTGGTAAAGCTGGGGCGATTGGATTCGCGGATAAAGGGGCGGCGTTCGCGCTGGGGGCTGTTTTCAGTACTGTGACCTGATTTGGTTACAAATCCGGTACCGAGCTTGCGCGGTTTGGGGATGAACTTCTTGATGCGTGGCGAGGCCTCGGCTGGCTGCGGCGTGTCGCCTTCGCTGGTAACGACGAGGAAGTCGATGTCGTCGTGCGCAGGGACAGCGGCGGGGAGGAAGGCTGGCGGTTCGCCCGCGATGTGGAGGACGGTGCGGCCTTCGACGGCGATGGTCTCGAGCTGGCGAGCGGAGAGCAGCGCGTGGATGACGTCGCGGATGCGGGAGCGCGCGGCGATGGGCGAGAGGAAGGTTTCGATCTCTTCCTCTGACGCGACGAGGGCCTGGCGGAGATAGAGCGAGATGAGAGCGGAGAGCGCGGTAGGCTGGCCGGCGTTGGCTCCCGCTTTGATTTGCCTGGTGAAACGTGTGGTGGTGAGCTCCCAGAGGGTGGGCGCGCCATCGATTTGAGGAACTGGAAGGACGCGGAGATGTTGCCAGAGCTCGGTGAGGGCACGGAGGACGGCGGTCTCGGTGACCTCTTTGCCGAGTTGGGTCGCGAGATCGTATGCGGAGAGGCCGGAGTCTTTGGTTTGGTCGGAGAGGAGGGTGTAGGTGTTCAGGGCGAGCGGGGAGACTTTGGTTGGGCCGCTGGTGGCGGGGGGCTGCTTCCACCCCTTGTCGCCACGAAGGGTGGAGATGTAGGGAAAAGCGAGGGGAGAGACGAGGAAGTCGGGCGTGTCGGTGCCGACGCCGGTGGGGTTGCCGAGGAGGTTGAGGGGAATGGCTCCGCCGTCAAGGATGAGGCGGGAGAGAAGACTGCGGGACTGGTCGATTTCGGCGAGAGTAGGAGCGGGGTTGGGGGTGCCGAGAATGGCTTCGACGAAGGACGGCGCGGGGGCGGGAAGTTGCGCGGGGCGTGGCGTGAAGAGGACAAGGCCCGAGGCGTTGAGCCAGTCGCGGAGCATATTAATGGTGAGGATGGGATCGGCTTGACGCCAATGATTGACGCGGGATGCGGCGAGTTGATCGGCCGAGGGAGTTCCTAGATAACTCAAGGTGTTGCCTTCCTGCTGGGCGATGGTCCATGCGACAGCGATCAGCCTGGGCTGAATCGAAGATGATCCAGTGTTTTGTGGGAGCTGCGGGGCGACTGGATTCGCGCGAGAGTTCCGCTGCACGTCATTATCAGGATACCGCAAATAGGCTGTGGCAGGGGTGGACGAGAGGCAACGAAGAGCAGGGACGAAGCCGTCAGACTAGGAATGCCCGGCCGAATTGATGATCGGCATGAGCGCAAATCGATGGAACTGGAGGACGGAACTATGAAATATCTCTCGCTCGTTCCTGTTGCGATTTTTTCGCTTGCTTTGCAGGCGCAGACCGGCAGCGTGGCAAGCGGTACGACGGCGCCGGGGACAAATGCGGCGGCTGCGGCCAGCGTATCGGCGGAGTTGACCAAACGGATCGACACGAAGAAGGCAAAGGTCGGGGATGAGGTGGACGTGAAGACTACCAGCGCGGCGAAGTTTGCCGACGGCACGGAACTGCCGAAGGGGACCAAGCTGGTTGGCAAGGTGACGGATGTGCATCCGAAATCGGATACGGATAAGACCTCGCATGTTGCCTTCGATCTTGAGCGCGCGGTGACGAAGGATGGGCGCGATGTTCCGGTCCATGCTGCTGTGACTTCGATGATGGTGTCGGCACAACCGGTGGACAATACGGCGATGATGAGTCCGGGAAGCGGCGGCGGAGGCATGGCCGGGGGCGGCAGTTCGCCAGGTTCGTCGGGCTCTGCTCCTTCGGCTCCCAGCGCACCGAGCGTTCCGATCGTGAGCAGCCAGGGACAACCCGCGCAGGGTGCGCAGGTGGCCAAGGGACCGCAGGACCGGGTTCCGGTTGCGAATATGCCCGGTGTTGTATTGACGAGTGCGGATGGAGTGAGCAGCGCGGGATCGCTGGACTCGGAGAACAAGAACATCAATCTGGAGAGTGGAACGAAGATGACGTTGAATCTTGTTGCCAGCCGCTAAAGAGGTCGACAGTACGAAGCGGGGCGGTCCTTTCTCTTTGGGGCCGCTTTCTTTTTAGGCGATCAGGCTGGATGCGGGATTCAGATGCGCTGGAAGGCGCGTTGAATGTCTTTGTGCGAGTAGCGCAGGGCGATGGGGCGGCCGTGAGGACAGGCGGTGGGGTGTTCGGTTTTGCTGAGGGCATCGAGTAGCCAGGCGATCTTCTGCTGGTCCAAAGGCTGGTTGATCTTGATGGCGGCGTGACAGGCGATGCTGGCAGCGATGCGGCGGCGGCGGGCTTCAGAGTTTTCGGTCTGTTGGTTGCGGTCGGGAATGGCGAGAACCTCTTCGAGCATGCGTTCGAGCTCGACTCCTTCAAGTCCTACGGGCGCAGCTTTAACCGCAAGCGTGCGGGGACCAAAGGGTTCGGCTTCGAAACCGTTGCGTTCTAGTTCTTCGGCGATCTCAGAGAAGGTGATCATCTGGGCGGGAAGGAGATCGACGAGAAGGGGCATAAGGAGACGCTGGCGCTGGATCTTCTCGGTGTCCCGCTCGCGGAGAATTTTTTCGAAGAGGATGCGCTCGTGGGCGACATGCTGGTCGATGATCCAGAGACCTTCTTCGTTGGTGGCGAGGATGAAAGAGTCGCGCAGCTGGCCCAGGGGTTTGAGAGTGGAGAGAGCGGTGAGAGTGTCGGCTTGTTCGGGAACGGCTTCGGGTTCGGCCTGCGATGACTCGTAACCAATCGGAATGGAGTGGCCGGAGAAGGCGAAGCGTCCTGGGGAGGGAGGGACGATCGGCGCCGCGAGGTTGAAGATGGGAGATTTGATTTCCGGTGTCTGGATATTTGCCGTATGGATCGGTTCGGCGTGGATTGGAGCGTCGTAGCTGGCGGTGTCGGCGGTTGTCGGATCGGGTTCGGATTGAGAGCCGGGAGAGAAGATGGGTGGAGCGGGGCCATCGGGGAGTGGGCTTACGTCGATCAGAAGAGAGCTCGATGCGCCGTGGGGGCCACTGGTGAGAGCGGTGGCGAAGCTGGCGGCGGGACGAGCCTTCATGAGCGTGGTGCGGACGGAATCGCGGATAAAGTCGTGAACGAAGCTGGGCTGACGGAAGCGGACTTCAGTTTTGGCGGGATGAACGTTGACGTCTACTTCTTGGGGCGGCATTTCGAGAAAGAGGAGAACGACCGGAAATGACGTGGGGGGGAGGATATTGCGGTAGGCTTCCGAGAGCGCGTGGAGGATGAGCTTGTCGCGGATGAGGCGCTGATTGACGAAGACGTAAATAGAGTTGCGATTGAGCTTTTGCAGCTCGGGTTTGGAGACAAAGCCTGTGATGCGGAGATAGCCCGGGTCGGGTGGTGTGTAGTCTTCTTCGCGCTTCCAGGGTGGAGGCTCGGGCAGACCGGCGCGGGTGAAGTCCATTTCGGCGGCGATGGGAAGCATGTAGTTGCTGGTGTCTTTGCCGAAGATCTGGAAGAGGCGGTCCGCTGCATTGGCTACGGCTGGTGCGATGAGGAGCGCTTGAGTTGCAGAATGAAGTTCAAAGTGTCTGGTGGGATGGACGAGCGCGTAATGAGTGACTAGCGCGGCGATGTGGGAGAGCTCGGTCTGCTCGGACTTGAGGAATTTGCGGCGGGCGGGAGTGTTATAGAAAAGATCGCGAATGGTGATGGTGGTGCCAATGGGAAGGCCTGCGTCTTCGACGCGGAGGATGTTGCCGCCTGCGATTTCGACGAGGGTACCTGATGGTTCTTCGGCGACGCGAGTTTCGAGTTGGAGACGGGAGACGCTGGCGATGGAGGGCAGGGCTTCGCCGCGAAACCCGAGGGTGGCGATGGAGAGCAGATCGTCGGAGGTGCGGAGCTTGGAGGTGGCGTGGCGCTCGAAGGCGAGAAGGGCATCGTCGCGGACCATACCGTGGCCGTTGTCGGCGATGCGGATGAGCTTGCGGCCGCCAGCTTCGACCTCGATGCGAATGCGGGTGGCTCCCGCGTCGATGGAGTTTTCGAGGAGTTCTTTTACGACGGAGGCGGGGCGTTCGACGACCTCTCCTGCGGCGATCTGGTTCGCCACGAGGTCGGAGAGGATGCGAATGCGGCCCATCGGTCGATTGTACGGGGAGTGATGGAAGTTGCAGTGGGTCAAGGGATTGGCGGATTGCCTCCTATGGCAACCACGAATCATGCTCAATGGAGGCGAAGTTGAAGTGGTTTCCGTTTGCCCTGCAAAAATTTGCTTAAAATTCGCCTGTCCAATTTGCTAAATGCGGGAATACGGGGATTTCGGGCATATTTCAGGTTAACCAGTTTGGCAATTGAGATGCTTCACCCAAGGTGCAATAACCATACCCCTAAGGAGTTTTATGAAACGGTTATCCATTGCTCTTGCTGCGCTTGCCTTGGCTACTCTCACTCACACCTCGAAAGCTGATACTTTCAACTTCACATTCACCGGCCCCTCGTTTGGCGGATCGGGAACGATCACCGCGACTGAAGAAGGCAAGACCAACGTCTATGACATCAAAAGCATTACCGGCACGACCGATGGACAGACCATTTCCGGCCTGCTCAGTGTCGGCACGTTCGACAACAACGACAATAAACTGTACGACCCGGGCAATTTCTTCGGGACGCTGAACTTCGACAACGAGGGAATGTCTTATACAATTGGCACCGGCGCGAACCTGAGCGAAGTGAATCTTGGAGAAGGCGGATTTCTGGATTTGCAGATCATCGGAGATCTTAATCCGCCGGGACGGGGCAGCGACCATATCGAAGCGATCGATTTCGATGTAGAGAGAGCCGATCCGACTTCACCTGTTCCCGAGCCGGGAACGCTTGCGCTGCTGGGTACCGGTATGCTGAGCGCCGCAGGTGCGATTCGCCGCCGTCTGATGGCATAACGTCCACTAACTGCATTGAAAAGAAGGCCGCCTTTCGAGGCGGCCTTCTTTTTTGAGGAGCAGGAGTCGAAGGACGGGAGGCTGGGCGGCTGCGATCAGAAGGTAACCAGTTCCTTCAACGTCAGGAATGATCTTCCCTTCGGCCGTGGGCGGGTCTTCGGATCGAACATCAATTGCGCGGCCGATCTCGTTGCGGGGGTGGCGGGTAAACGCGATCCTGCAATTCCACGACGGTTCCTTGCGGAGCGCGTAGGGAGCAGGCTGGCGACAGGCCATCTGCTCCCTTCGCGCTTCACTGATACTTCAGGACGCCAACTTCGGATTGCTTCAGGCTTCTCCCGCCGCTATGGCGACGCGAGAGGCGTAAGGAATATTTTTTCGCCTGGGGACGAGATGGGGCTTCTCTGAAGGTTTCTTGAACTGCGCCGCCGCAAGCTGAGCGACCGGAAGACGCGACGGCGAGCATGAAACATAGTCGACCCCAAGCGATTGGAAGAAGTGGATGGACTCCGGATCGCCGCCATGCTCGCCGCAGACCCCGATTTTGATGGAGGGGTTTACTCGACGCACGCTGTCGATTGCGAGTTGCATCAGATGGCCGACGCCTTCCCGGTCGATGGTGATGAAAGGATCCGCCTTCAGGATTCCCTGCTCAAGATAGCTGTCGAGATAGCTGCGCGCATCGTCTCGAGAGAACCCATAGGTCATCTGGGTGAGATCGTTGGTGCCGAACGAGATGAAGCTCACGTGCTTCGAGATCGGTCCGGCGCATATGGCGGCGCGCGGCAGCTCAATCATGGTGCCGAGGCTATAGGGAATCGATTTACCGTTTGTGGAGAATACCTCGGCGGCAACGTTATGGATTCTCTCAGCGAGGACGCGCATCTCCTCTTCGGTCGCAATGAGAGGGACCATGATCTCCGGCCGGGGCAGGAGGCCTTCTTCGGCGACTTTGAGCGCGGCCTGCAGAATGGCTCGCACCTGCATTTCAAGGATCTCAGGGTAGGTCAGGCTGAGCCGGCATCCCCTGTGGCCCATCATCGGATTGGTCTCCTTGAGCATGTGAATGCGCTGGCGAACACTGTCGAGCGAAACATAGCTGTCCCAGTTTTCGTCCGCGCGTGCGTCCGCCATCTCTACTTCAATCTCTTCGAGCGAGGGGAGAAATTCGTGAAGGGGCGGATCGAGCAGGCGAACGGTAACGGGGAGGGGAGACATGACGCGAAACAGCTCCTCGAAGTCGCGCTGCTGCATCGGCAATAGAGCGTCGAGCGCCTTGATGCGGTCCGGGGAGTTTGTGGCGAGGATCATTTCACGAAAGTGCTTGAGCCGATCGACCGCGAAAAACATATGCTCGGTGCGGCAGAGGCCTATACCGGCCGCATGAGCTTTGCGGGCAGCGTTGGCGTCGGCGGGCGTATCCGCGTTCGCGCGAACCTGGCAGGAGCTGGAATCGAGACCCCAGGCAAGGAGGCGATCCAGTTCGGAGTGATCCTCATTTGCGGGGCACATCGGCAGCTTGCCCTCGAAGACCCGGCCGGCGCTTCCGTCCATCGACAGCCAGTCCCCTTCGCGGAAGAGCTTATTGCTGATCTTGACGGTTGCCGCCTTCTCATCGATCGAAATTTCTTTCGCTCCGGTAATGCAGCACTTGCCCATACCGCGAGCGACAACGGCGGCGTGACTGGTAGCGCCTCCGCGAGCGGTGAGAAAGCCGGCGGATACCGCCATTCCATGGATATCGTTGGCGGTGGTCTCTTCGGTCAGGAGAATAACCGGTTCGCCTTGTTTGGCCATGCTGACCGCATGCTGAGAAGAGAGCGCGATGATGCCAACCGCAGCGCCCGGGGACGCGGGCAATCCGCTGGTCAACATGACAGGCTCGCCGAGCGAAAGATCGAGCCGCGGGGAGAGCACCTCGACGATGTGAGACGGTTTCACTCTCGCCACGGCTTCGGAACGCGTGATCAGGCCCTCGTCCGCCATGTCCACGGCGATCTTCACCGATGCCTGGGCCGATCGCTTCGCGGCGCGGGTCTGCAGCAGGAAGAGCTTTCCGCTCTCGACGGTAAACTCGAAGTCCTGCACATCCCGGTAGTGGCGCTCAAGCCGGGAGACCAGCAGAAGCAGTTCTTCGAAGACGCGCGGCATCTTATTGGAAAGTTCAACGATGGAGACCGGAGTGCGTATGCCGGCGACGATATCCTCTCCCTGGGCGTTCGAAAGGTATTCACCGAAGACACCGGATGTCCCGGTTAGAGGGTTCCGGGTAAATCCGACTCCTGTGCCGCTGCCGGCGCCGCGGTTGCCAAAGACCATGGTCTGCACGGTAACGGCCGTGCCCATGGTCTCTGAAATATGGTTCAGTGAGCGGTAGCACCGTGCTCTTTCGCTGCGCCAGGAGCGGAACACCGCTTCAATGGTCATGGCAAGCTGCTGGTTGGGGTCCTGGGGGAAGGGCGCGCCGCTTTGTTGAAGAATAACTTTCTTGAAAGCCTCGATTGCCTTGCACATCTCTCTCTCGGAGAGGTTCTGGGAGTCGGATCCGGCTTTTTTTACCTGTTCGAGAGCGCAATCGAAAGCCTGCTTGGGCAGGTCGAGGACGACCGAACCGAACATCTGCAGGAGGCGGCGGTAGGAGTCGAGCGCAAACAGCTTCGATCCGCTTTTTGCGGCGAGGCCGTGAACGCACTCTTCGTTCAGGCCGACGTTGAGGACGGTGTCCATCATGCCGGGCATGGAGACCGGCGCGCCGGAACGAACGCTGACCAGCAAAGGATTGGCGGCATCTCCGAACCGTTTGCCGGCATCCTGCTCGAGCCATGCGAGAGATTTCGCCAGATCGGGCGCCAGGTCCGCGGGAAGGGCTCCCGATTCCAGATAGGAGCGGCATACCTCGGTCGCGATGGTAAAACCGGGAGGAACGGGGACGGACAACATCGTCATCTCCGCCAGACCCGCGCCTTTGCCGCCCAGAATATCGCTCATTGATCCGTCGCCATCGACAACTTTGCTTCCAAATCGATAGATACGCCTCGCCAAAGAACTCATGGAAAACCTCCTTTGAAGTAGCTGCCGGAATTTCGCTGCGGCATCGCTCACGGTTACTTTCAAGAACCATAATGTCCGGCGGAACAGGTGGCAACGAGCCCTCGTCCGATTCGGACGAGGGCTGTGGCGGCCCGTTATTTCTGTGGGCTATAGTAGGCGCACCATGGCAATCGACCAATCGGCGCTTTTACTGGATCTGGAACGAGCTCTCGTGGCGAGGAACGTTCGCGCAGGCTTCACGCTTCTGGAAAAGACCGTGGGCAAGAGCGGCAGGCTGGATATTAAAAGGCCTGAAGCAATCTCTTTTTTTCTGTGCATGGCGCAGTGGACTGATCTCGGCTATCGGGACCTTGCTTTCTTCGATGGGCTCTGCGATGTCTCCTCTATCGATCGCGCTCAGCTTTCCATGCTGGATTTTCTCCGACTCAAAATGACCGAGGCGTTCCGGTGCCTGGCGGGAGAAAACATCGAGGAAGCGGTCGGCTTGCTGGATATTGTCATTCGCGCGGGAGAGGACCTTCTGCCGGAGTACCTGGTTTTTCTGGCGAATTTCTGGAAGGGGCGCGCGCATCGCAAGCAGGGGGAGTACGAGCAGGCGATCCTGCACATTGCGGCCGCCCGTTCTGCGGCAGAGCGAGCCAAAGCGCCGCGACTGGTTGCGGTGACGAAGATCCACGAGAGCTGGCTTGCGTTCCAACGAGGCGATCGCCGCCGCGCCTTCCTGCTGCTCGATGAGGCGGAAGAAGAGCTTCGGCCGACCGGTCAT
>DATAVY010000047.1:0-6597 GCA_036267495.1 Edaphobacter sp. | reverse complement strand
CATGGCGAAGAGGACGCCGTGACCGGAGGCTTCCATGCCGACGACGTCCATGCAGGCGTCGGGGCCATGATTGCCGGTGAGATCGTGGAGGGCTTCGACGACGTCGACTTCATCGAAGTTCAAGGTTTCGGCGCCGGCGGCGCGGGCCATCTCCAGTCGCTCGGGTACGCGGTCGATTGCGATGACGCGGCCGGCGCCCAGCATGAAGCAGCTGCGAATGGCGAACTGGCCAACCGGGCCGCAGCCCCATAAGGCGACGGTGTCTCCGGGGCGGATGTTGCAGTTTTCCGCTCCCATGTAACCAGTGGGAAAGATGTCGGAGAGGAAGACGACTTTCTCATCGGGCAGGCCATTGGGGATTTTGATGGGGCCGACGTCGGCGAAGGGGACGCGTGCATACTGCGCCTGTCCTCCGGAGTAGCCGCCCATCATATGCGTGTACCCGAAGAGGCCCGACGGAGAGTAGCCCATCATCTTCTCCGCGATCCAGGCATTCGGGTTCGAGTTGTCGCAGCAGGACCAGAGCTGGTCATGGCAGGAGCGACAGTTTCCGCAGGCGATGGTGAAGGGAACGACGACGCGATCGCCAACCTTCAGTTTGTCCTTGTCGACTCCGGGGCCGAGTTCAACGATTTCGCCCATGAACTCGTGACCGAGAATGTCTCCCTGTTCGAGAGTCGGAACAAACCCGTCGTAAAGATGCAGGTCGGATCCGCAGATGCAGGTGCTGGTGATGCGCACGATGGCGTCGCGCGGGTTGAGTATGGCGGGGTCAGGCACGTCGTGTACCTCTATCTTCTCTTTTCCCATCCAGCAAACAGCCTTCATAAGAACTCCTTGTCGAGGTGAATTGGTTGTCTATGCGGTTCTGGCAAACGCTGCCTGAGGCTGGGAACGATTGCCGGTCTCGCGGAAGAGCATCTCTTCGGCGTGACCGTGAATGCCGCGGGGTCCGTGGGTTTGCCCGGCAATGGTGGGAGTCTCTCCAGCTTCGAGCAGGGCCTTGAAGCGGCGGAGATCCTCGCGCACGATGAACTCCGGATGTTTGCCAAAGATGGTGGCGAGTCCGGTGGTGAGAGCTCCGCCGGGCGCGTCGTAGTGAACTTCGGCGGTGATAAAGGTTCCGCGATTCTGGGGATCAGGACGGAATTCCACGGAGCCGCTGGTGTCGATGTCGGAGCCGGGGAGGGACTTCCATGCGAGGCGATGATTGGGCGAGTCTTCGGTGATCTCGGCGGTCCAGTGAAGTTCGCGTTCCATTGGCGCGCGCAGAACCCATTCCGACCGGTTGCCGTCGAGCGCCCGTACGGATTTCAGATGAGCCATGAAGCGCGGCAGGTTTTCAAAATCCCGCCACAGACTGTACGCCTTTTCCGCGGAGGCATTGACGAGGAAGGTGGATCTGGCGCTTGGCTGGCTGGAGGAGGCCTGGGACTTCGCAGCTCGGAAGGCGATAACGCCCCCGGCGGTCGCGAGGGCTACTCCCGACCTGGAGCGGCGGCTGAGACCGTAGAGGATCAAGGCGCTGGCTCCTACGATTACCGCTTTGGGGCCGAAGGGAAGCCGCGAGGAAGGGTGCTGGGACGATTCGGCGTTGCTCTGACTCATCTGGGACGCTCCTTGAAGATCGATTGGGAGGGTGATTGGAACGCTGAATGCTGCCTAAACGCTCCTGGGTGTGGCGATGCGAACCGCGCGTCATCCGGCGATGAGGCTGCGGCGAAGTTTGTATGGCGAGCGTTCGTTGGAAGGGTGGTGCCTGGTTTGGATCGATCACGCAAATGCCAGTGCGCCATCACATCGTGCTGAGGACTCGCTGATGGATGTCGAACTCGATGTATCTGAGACGTGCCAGCCGATCCGGCATCGCCGGACGCATGACAGAAGAGATGTTGGCTGCCAGTTTCGAGTTGGCCGGAACTTCGAGACAAACGCGCGGAGGGCAAATTACGGTCTGCTCCGGAAAATCCGAGGGGCAAGAGGCGGATAGTATGAATCGATGTGTGGACGCTATGAAGCCGGGCAGAAGCAGAAGATCGCCGAGGCGTTTCATGTTCGGGTGGAGTTAGAGGATCTCTATTTTGCGCCGGGGACGGAGTGCGCTCCGGGATCGATACAACCTGTCGTCTTCATGAGAGATGGAGAGAGGGTGATCGGTGAGATGCGGTGGGGATTCAAGTTTCCGGAGCGGCTGGTGTTCAATGCGCGCTCGGACAATCTTAGGAACTCGGCGTTCTGGAGAGAACGGCTTGGGCAGCGCTGCATTGTGCCGGCGAGTTCGATGCTGGAGTGGAAGAAGACAGGGACGGGACCGAAGCCGAAGTATCGACTGTCGGTGAAGGGCAGACATGTTTTCGGGATGGCAGGCATCTGGGGTCCGTGGAAGAACCCAAAGACAGGGAGGTGGGAGGATACGTTCGCGATTATTACGAGCGATCCAAACGCGAAGGTTAGCGAGATTCATGACCGGCAGGCGATCATCCTGGAGCCGCGCGAGTATACGGAGTGGCTGGAGGAGATTGAGAGGCCGCCAGTTCATCTGTTGCGGACGATTGGGAGTGAAGAGATTGTGGTCGATCCTGTCGAAGCGCCCAAGGCAGAGCCGGAGCCTGGGCAACGAGATTTGTTTGATGAAGCGTGAGACCCGAAGAGTGAATTGCCGGTGCGGGTTGCGCTACTTGTTTGCCTGCGTATTCCCGGTGAGAGGCGTCTGATTCGTGCTGGATGCGGTTACCGCGCCGGTGACGATAGGCACACATGGCTGAGGCGCGGCGGCCTGACCTGGCAGGACTTTCGGACCTGCGAGGCGCATCTGGCCGGAAGGACATGGCTGCAGGAGCAGCGCAGGGCGCAGATCGGCGGGGAGGGGAGGAGCTTCGAGTGCACCCTTCTCTTCGCCATTCTGCTTGGAGCCGGGCCAGGCGTAGGGAGCGACGCGGATGGGTCCGTAACCCATGACGGGAAATCTGGCGGGCGCGGAAAAATACTTGTCGACCAGGACGAAGGCAGACTCGGACGATTTGCCGAGGAGGCGATTGTCTGAGGCGAGTTGCAGGACGTGCTCGCCCACGGTTACGGTGAGGGTCTTGTCGTCGAAGGCGTGCTTTTGTTCGACTGCGCCGGGAAATGGATCGTTCGAGACGACGGTGGTGCCGATGCCGGGAACGTAGAAGTAGAGGTACTTCAGATCTTTGATCTCGTAGTTGAGCGCGGCCTTGCCGATGAGGCCGTCGACGGTGAGCGTACCGTGGCTGATGGAGACGGAGACGGTTTTTGGCGGTTTCTCTTTGACGGGGTGAATTTTCTTGCCGTTCTCGTCGTAGCCGAGATTGTCTTTGGTCTGCATGAGGGGTAGGCCCTTGAGGTCGAAGAGGGGATGCCCCTTTTTGTCGCGCTGCTGTTTGACGGGAGGGTTGAACATGAGCTTGCCGTCGGGGTCCTGGCGCTGCTTGCCTTCTTCGTCGAGCATGGGGGTGGGGGGCAATTCGACGAGGGTTGTGGGGCCGGTATAGACCTGTTCGCCCTTCTTGCCCTTGACGATGGAAGCCGTGGTTCCGGCGGATTGGGGCGGCTTTAGAGATGAGGCTGCCTTATTGTCTTCGGTGGGCTGATCGATTTGCGGGTGGCTGGCCGGGGGTTGCGATGTGCCGGCTGGCGCGGCCGGTTGAGCGGACTGCGGAGCAGTAGAAGATGCAGGCTGGGTCTCCTGCGCCTCGATGTGGTCGATCGATGCGAATACCAATGCGAAGCCGAGCAATCCGCTGAGCGATGCGATATGTGTGCGGGTCATTGGGTTGGTCTCCTCCTCTGTCAGCTGCGCGCCGTCTCTGTGAATGCGCGAAGCCGATCCCTATCCCTGTGACGAGGATATCCGCGACCCTCGAATCCGCTTGTACATCTTCCTCCAGGTAACGCTACGACTTCCGAGGGACTTATGGGGAGAGTTGTTGGGGGCTAGTTGCTAGTTGCAGGTTGCAGGTCGGCGGTTGTCAGTTCAAGATGTCACAACCTGCAACCTCTATTCGGTGCGGAGAGCTTCCATGGGTTCAATCTTTGCGGCGCGACGGCAGGGGACGAAAGTGGCGGCTACCGCGGCGATCACGAAGATGGCGATGACGGTGAGGATGACGGTGAGGTCGGTGGGTTTTGTGTCGTAGAGGAGCGAGGCGAGGCTTCGCCCGACGCCGAAGCTGGTGAGACAGCCGAGAATCAAGCCGGCGGTGACGGGCGCGACGATGGTGGCGAGCATGAGGCGGTAGACGCTTTGGCGGGTTGCTCCGAGCGCCATGCGGATGCCTACCTCCTGGGTGCGGGCAACGACTGAGTAGCTGAGGGTGCCGTAGATACCGAGAAGGGCGAGGAGGAGGGCGGCTGCTCCGAAGGCTACGAAGATCGCGGTTTCGAGATGCTCGGGCGCGAGCGAGTCGGAGAGCTGGGAGTCGAGGGTATGGATGCGGGCGATGGTGACGTTGGGATTGTAGCTCCAGATGGCTTTGCGGATCTCTTCGGTGAGGAGTTGCGGGTCCTGGGTGGTGCGGAGGAGGAAGTAGGTGGCGTAGGGCGGGTTGTCCCAGTAGGGCATGTAGACCATGTTGACGGGTGCATCGCGAAGGGAGTTGTTGTGAGCGTCGGCGACGACTCCAACGATGGTGACGGGATTGTCGTGATAGCGGAACTGGCGACCGAGGGGGCTCTGGTTGGGCCAGACGGCTTTGGCTGTGGCCTCGGAGATGACTGCGTTTTTCCGGGTGCGGTCGTGCTCGTCGATGGCGCGACCTTCGAGGATATGCTGCTGCATGGTTGCGAAGTAATCGGGGCCGATCCAGCGGTAGTTGGCGAGGGCGGTGTCGTGGGGACGGTCGACGGGGGTGACGCCATCGATCCAACTGTCGCCGGTGAGGATCATATAGCTGATAAGGGAGACCGATTTCACTCCGGAGAGGGTGTGAAGTTTTGCGAGAATGCCTTCGTCGAAGCTGGCGCGGTCTTTGTCTTCGCCGAAGGCGTTGCCCTGGAGATAGACATCGGCGGAGATGACGTGGTCGGTGGAGAAACCCTTGTCGAAGGTGGAGAGGTGGGCGAGGCTCTTGGCGAAGAGTCCGGCGATGAGGAGGAGGGTGGTGCAGGCGAAGACCTGGGCTCCGATGAGCCAGCGACGGAGTAAGGCGCTGCGGCGGGAGCCTGCGGAACCTTTGGTGCCCTGGAGGGCGTGGAGCGGCTTGATGCGGAGGAGACGAAGGGCGGGGAGGACGCCACAGATGAAGGTGGCCCCAACGGTCAGGAGGATGGAGAGCGCGAGGACGGTGGAGTTGACGGAGATGGTTTGGGTGCGCGGGATGGCGAGCTGGGTGTATCGGGAGAGCTTATGAACGGCGAGGAAGGCGAGAGCGACGCCGAGGATGCCGCCGGTGACGGAGAGGAGGAGGACTTCGGCGAGGGCATTTTGCAGGATGCGCGATGCGGAGGCTCCCAGGGCGGATCGAACGGCGGCTTCGCGATCGCGGCTGACGAGACGGGCGAGCTGCGCGTTGGCGAGGTTGATGCAGGCGATGAGCAGGACGCTGAAGACGGCGGCAAGGAGAAGCCAGAGACGAGCGGCGGTCTTGCCGACAATGACCTCCTTCATGGGTTGGACGTAGGCGGCGAGCGCCCCTTTGACGGGGCCGTCGATCTGGCCGGGCGGGATCTGGCGGGCGATGTAGTCGTCGACGACATTGAGATTTTCGGTGGCCTGGGCGATGGATATGCCGGGCTTGAGGCGGCCGAGCGCGACGTAGTTGCCGTAGTCGCTGTTCCAGCCGAAGCTTCTGGTGGGGTCGATCACCAGAGGGGTGAAGATCTCGTTGTCGGGCATCTGGCGGGCCACGGGTGAGGATGAAAGTTCGTTCGATTTGGGGAAGTAGAAGTTCTGCGGAAGGACGCCGACGACCTGGTTGGGGGTTCCGTTTATCAGGACTGACTTTCCGATGACGCCGGGGTCGCCGTTGAAGAGGGTTTGATTGAGATGCCAACTGATGATGGCGACATGCTCGTGTCCTTCGACGGCTTCTTCTGGCAGGAAGTTGCGACCAAGGGCGGGCTGGACGCCGAGTATGTCGAGCAGGTTCGGCAGGGCGATGATTCTGCCGACGAGATGCGGATGGTCGCTGGCGCCAAGGCTGACGCCGGTTGAGGCTTGCTTCAGGAGCGTCAGGTCGGAGAAGGCGCTTGACTGTCTGCTCCAGATGTCTTCGTGGCGGGCGTTGGCGCCGGTGTAGGGGAAGAGCTTTTGGAGGAAGCGAACTTTTTCCCAGATGACGACGAGGCGGCCGCTGTCGCGATAGGCAAGGGGCTTGAGGAGAACGCCATCGACGACGCTGAACAGGGCGGTGGTGGCTCCGATGCCGAAGGCGAGGGTGAGGATCGCGGTGAAGGTGAAGGTGGGGGCTTTGCGGAGCTGACGCAGCCCGTAGCGGATGTCCTGCAGGAAGGAGTGCATGCTTACCTCGGAGACGCCTGCCTGGTTTAGCATTTTTGCGGCCAAACAAGGATACGCACCGAGTGGCGGATTTGTTTGGTTTTTTAGAGACATGGCTGACGGGCGGCCGCCGGCGTTGT
>DATAVY010000046.1:0-44538 GCA_036267495.1 Edaphobacter sp. | reverse complement strand
GTTCTCCGAGGGGTAATCTTCCGGCTTGAGTGAAGTGAGATCGGGGAAATGCTTTGTGGTCGATTCGCCCTGTCCGGTCCATACCTCGCCGTTTGCGACGAGATTGCGGACTTCGAAGTCCGGATAGGCGCCGGCGTTGTGAAGCAGCTTGAATTGATCTTGCACACCTACGCGGAACCGCTCTACTTTAGCTCCCGACTTTTTTCTTGCATGAAGAAACGTCCGATAGTTCCGCTGGAAGTCGGCGGTGGCTGGCAGAGGATAGGTGTAGTCGGGCCACGCGCGATCGACGAATTGTCGAATGGGTACGATGGAGGCGACGTCGGAGACGCCAGTGCAAACATATCCTTCCCCAGTCGGGGTTGCATTCGGCGGCAGAGCTCCGAGGTGGTCTGCGTGGAGGTGAGTCAACATGAAGAAGTCGATTCCGCTGAGGGATGCGGGTTGGAGTCTGCGCTGCACGTAGCGGCCAATCCATTCGCCGGGCCTGCGGGCAGCCGACGGCTTCGGCTCGCTGAGATAAGGTGTGGCGCCGTAGAGGGCTCCCGCATCCACCATCATGGTGGTGCCGTCGGGAAGAATAAGGAAGGCGGAGTTGCCGCGGTTGGTGGCGAGGTGATGGATTTCGAGGATGCCGGGTTTCCAAGGTTCAAGCCGCACAGCTGCCGTCGGCTGGACTAGGAGGGCTTGCATCGCTGGACGTGAGATGGATTCACCAGCCAGTGCAACGAGGGAGCTGCGAAGAAAATTTCGGCGATCCATGCGCTCTTCTATCACATGCTATGAATCGACCACAATCTGAAGGATTTCATGTGCACTCAAGCTGTCAAATGAAACCCTTCGTGGAGAACGCAGGCGCTGACGAGCGCCATCAGGACCTGATCGTTGGCGACACGAGCACTTTCGTCCATGGTGCTCAGGCTATCGAGGAGCCCTATCACCTTTTTCTGGTCGAAGTAAGGAATGGATGCGAGTACGGGTCCGCGCAGGGTGTCGTTGACGAGGGTGCTCAGTTTTTCCTTGGGGTTGAGAGTTGCGGGCGGACTGAGAAACGGGTGCTTCTGCCGGCGATAGATGGTGTCGGTGATGACATCGCGGACCGCTTCCCGGAGGACATACTTTTCGGTCATGCCGTGGATCTTCTGGCTGACCGGCTGAGAGCAAATGACCTCGACGACGTGGTGATCGAGGAAGGGTACGCGTCCTTCGATGGAGTGCGCCATCTCCATGCGGTCGCCGAGTATGGTGAGGAGATAGGTGGGAAGAACAGTCTTCGACCAGAGGTAGAGGGACTGATGAACGGCGTCGCGGCCTTCGAGTTGGCCTCGAACATCGATGTCGTTGAGGAGGCCTTTGTAGCTTTTGCGTGAGCCAAACTCTTCGACAAACTCAGGAGCCAGGAGTTCCTGCATCTTGGCGGAGCGAGCGGAAAAGGTTTCGATCCATGACGGAACAAAACCGAGAACCCGCTTAACGTTTTCAAGCGGACGGGCTTCGCCATGAGGCAAGAGCAGGCCGCGGGAGACCGGGTTGAGTTTTTCGAGGTCGGCGAGGATGGCGGCGACTTCCTCCGGGTTCTGGCCTTCGCGGTTATAGAGCAGCATGTCGCGACGAAAGTGCGCGTAGCCGCCGAGGATCTCGTCAGAGCCCTCTCCAGTGAGGACGACTTTGTACCCGGCGGCGCGTACCGCACGACTAAGCAGATATTTGGCTACGCCGTGGGCATTGATGCAGAAGGCTTCCGACTGCAGGACAGCGTCGGAGAAGTTGTCGGCGAGATCGTCCTGATGGATGGAAATGGGGAAGAACTCGGCGCCCGTTCTGACTGCCATTTCCCTGGCTTCTTTTTCTTCGTCGTACTCTGCGCGGTCGAAGGTGAGAGTGAAGGCGCGGATGGGATCGGGATGATGTTTGGCGGCCAGGCCAAGGATGGCGCAGGAGTCCAGTCCGCCGCTGAGGTAGCAGCCGACGGGTACATCGGCGCGCAGGCGCAGGCGCACCGACTCTTCGAGGATGTGACGAAGCTCGGCGGCGTAGTCGGCGTCGGAGCGTTGCGGTGAAGTGTCGGAGGCGCGAGGATAGCAGAAATCCCAGTACTGGTTGACCTGGAGGTGTTTGTCGGTGGCCAAAAGATAGTGGCCGGGCGGAATCTGGAAGACCCCATCGTAAAGCGTGCGCATCTGCGGTCCGCCGACATCGGTCGAGTTGGCGATGGATTCAGAATCCCATCGCGCGGGGACGCCGGCAGCGAAGAGAGCTTTCACTTCGGAGGCGAAGTAGAGAGTTTCGTTGTGGAGCGCATAGAAGAGCGGCTTGATGCCGAAGCGATCACGCGCAGCGAAGAGGGTGCGATGCGTTTGATCCCAGACAACGAAGGCGAACTCGCCGCGCAGGCGGTGAAGGCATGCAGGGCCGAAATCTTCATAGAGATGGAGGGCGATTTCGCTGTCGGACCGAGTGCGCAGGCGGTGTCCGGATTGTTCGAGTTCGCGCTGAATGGCTTCGTAGCCGTAAAACTCGCCGTTGACGACGATGTGAATGCGGCCATCTTCGCTGACAATAGGCTGATCGCCGGTAGTCAGGTCGATGATGCTTAGCCTGGCATGGCCCAACCCGACTTTGCGATCGGGCGAAATCCAGTGGCGCTGGCCGTCGGGACCGCGGTGGTAGAGACTTTGCGTGGCTCGTTGAAGGGCGACTTCGGAGATGGGATCACGGCGAGAAAAAAATGCAACGATTCCGCACATTTTGTGGCGCACTCCTGGTTTGAGATGTCATGGGGAGCGACAGCCAGACCTCAGGGTATCACTGCTCCACTGTTTTCGAACAGCTGAGAAATTGATTGCCGGGCGGAGCGGCGCGATAAGAAAAGAGGCTGCACGATGGCAGCCTCTTATATCCTTATTGACTTACTTAGCGTTATTTGTAGCTCTTGGCAGCGGCGAAGCGCTTGTTCACCTCATCCCAGTTGACGGTGTTCCACCAGGCCGCCAGATAGTCCGGGCGCTTGTTCTGATACTTCAGGTAGTACGCATGTTCCCAGACATCGTTGCCCAGGATTGGGTAGTGGCCCTCGGAGATCGGGTTGTCCTGGTTTGCCGTGGTCACGATCTTCAACTTGCCGCCCACAAAGATGATCCATCCCCAGCCTGAGCCGAACTGCTTCGCGGTGGTCTCGTTGAACTGCTTTTTGAAATCCTCGAAGCTGCCGAAGTCAGCTTTGATCTGCTGAGCGATGTCGCCGGAGGGTTCGCCGCCGCCCTTGGGCTTCATGATCTGCCAGAACATGGTGTGATTGACGTGACCTCCGCCGTTGTTCTGCACAACTTTGCGTACATCTTCAGGGATGCCGGGAATGTCGCGAAGGAGTTCTTCCGGAGATTTCTTGCCCAGTTCAGGATGCTTCTCCACCGCGCCGTTCAGGTTGGTGACATAGGCCTGGTGATGCTTGTCATGGTGCAGTTTCATGGTCGCTTCGTCGATGTGCGGTTCAAGTCCAGCGTAGTCGTAGGGCAAAGGGGGTAGTTCGTAGGCCACTGTCGTTCTCCTGTCGTCGTTGGTTATTCAGCCAGGTTTATGTCAGCCAGAGTTAGATCAACCAGCAGCGTCCTGACCGGCTCATTCTTTTCGATGCCGTCCCGGTTCCGCACGATGCATTCCTGGAACGCCAACCTTCCGAATCATAGCGCACAGCCATTTTCACCGTTCTTTGTCACGGGAATGTAACGCATGGAGATTTTTGCGCTCTAATGGTAAGAAATGAGTGATCTGAGCGCTGCCTACCGCTGGCTGGAAGACGACGGCCCCGCATTCGGAGCCCCTGGTGTTGAACCACGCTGGACTTCGAGCGAAAAGGATGCCGTCTCGACTGCGTATGCGGCCTCCAGCCGGGTGTGGTTCACGGTCTCGCACGGCACCTTAAACGAAATCTATTATCCGACGATCGACCGTCCGCAGACTCGCGACGTGGAACTGCTGTTCTCGGACGGCGAGACCTTCTTCCACGAAGAGAAGCGCGACCTCGATTACGACTTCCACTACATCGACAGCAGCGCCCCTGCAGTGCGGGTCACGGCCAGCGATCCGCAAGGCCGGTACACCGTCACCAAGGAGTTCATCAGCGACCCGCATCATCCCGTCGTCCTGATGAACGTGAAGATCGGCGGAGATGAGGCGATCCTCTCGCGGCTGAAATGCTATGTGCTGCTGGCGCCGCATTTGAACGGCGGCGGAGCGGGGAACTCGGCGCGGTCGGTCGATATCGCAGGCCGCCGCTGCCTGCTTGCCTGGAAGGGCCAGACCATGCTGGCGATGGGCGCGGACTGCGGTTTCAGCCGTTCGTCATGCGGCTACGTCGGGACCAGTGACGGCTATCAGGACCTGTGTACCGACATGAAGATGACCTGGCAGTTCGGCCAGGCGCTGGACGGCAACATTGCCGTGATGGGCGAGGTCGACATCGCGGCAAATCGCGAGTTCACCATCGCGATCTCGTTCGGCGATGGAAGCCATGCGGCGGTCGCGCAGATGATGCAGACGCTGGCGACGCCCTATGACGACCACCAGAAACGTTTTCTGCTGCAGTGGACGCGGTCGGTCTCGCCGCCAAGGCTTTCGTCCCCGTCGAAGGACGGCGGCAAACTGATGCGCATCAGCCATAACGTGCTGCTGACCCACGAGGACAAGACCTACTCGGGCGCGTTTATCGCGTCGGCATCGATCCCATGGGGCGCTTCAAAAGGGGACACCGACCTGGGCGGCTACCACCTGGTGTGGACGCGTGACATGGTGCAGACCGCCACGGCGCTGCTGGCATGCGGCCGCACCGATACGGCGATGCGCGCCCTGGTGTACCTGGCCTGTACGCAGAGGACGGACGGCAGTTTCGCGCAGAACTTCTGGATCGACGGCACCCCGTACTGGACAGGCATTCAGCTCGATGAGGTCGCATTTCCCATCATGCTCGCGTGGCGGCTGTGGAAGATGGATGGACTGGGCGACTTCGACATCTTTCCATTCGTCGAGCGCGGCGCCGCCTTTCTGGTTCGTTATGCTCCTGTGACGCAGCAGGAGCGATGGGAGGAGGTGGCGGGGTACTCGCCGTCGACATTGGCGGCGGTGATCTCGGCCCTGGTGTGTGCGGCGGATATCGCGCGCGCCCGTCAGTCCTCGGAGCTGGCAGATTATCTGGAGTCGTACGCGGACTGGATCGAAGCGCACCTCGACGAGTGGACCACGACCACCGAGGGAGTGCTGCTTCCCGGCGTGAAATACCACTACATGCGGATTCGTCCCCCCGCCGAGGGGGAACCGTTTTACAACCCCCAGCTTCCCGCGGGCTGGATTCATATCAACAACCGGGAGCCGGGAGAACAGGCGGACTTCGAAGCCCGCCTGGTAGTCGATGCAGGCTTTCTTGAGCTGGTGCGATACGGCATTCGCCGCGCGGACGATCCGCTGATCGTCGATTCGTTGAAGGTCGTCGATCACTGTTTGAAGATCGAGACTCCGCTTGGCGACTGCTGGCGGCGCTACAACCACGATGGCTACGGCCAGAAGAAGGACGGGTGTCCCTACGACGGCTCAGGTCAGGGACGCGCCTGGCCGATTCTCACAGGCGAGCGCGCGCACTACGAGCTCTGCGCCGGACACGATTACACCGAATACATCAAGGCAATCGAACGGTTCAGCTCGCTCGGAGGCATGTTGCCGGAACAGATCTGGGACTACACCGATATTCCTTCGAAGGGGATGTACTGCGGCCGCCCGGCCGGTTCGGCGCAACCTCTGGTGTGGGCTCACGCGGAGTATCTGAAGCTGCTGCGGTCGGCGGCCGATGGACGGGTCTTCGACCGAATCTCGGTCGTCGAAACCCGCTACGGCGTGCCGAAGGATAAGCGCACGTTTACCAATCACATCGAGATCTTCGAGGTCACCCGGCCCGTCTCCACCATCTTCTCCGGATATACCCTGCGCATCGTCGATCGTGAACATTTCCGTATCCTCTACACCTTCGATAACTGGACAACTACACTCGGCATGGAGGCGCGTTCCGTGGGATATCCCGGCTCGTTTGTCGATATTCCCACAGCTCCGGAACAGACCGGCACTCTGATCTTTACGATGGCGTGGCCTGCAACAAACGAGCAGGAACGCTGGCTGGGAAGAAATATCGATGTGTCGGTTGTCACGCCGCCGGCATCTATCAAAGGGTAGACACCTGCACGCGAATGCAACATGCAAGGTGCAGCCTGCAGCGAGCCTCTTTGGGCTAGTACACTGTCCTAGATCGACTAAATCACTTCAGATTCAGCGCCGCCAACCGCGCCGCGTGTCTTCACCGAGCAAAGGAAAAGAATGAGCGAACCGCAGGATTCCAAACAACAGCAGCTAGATCAGCTCTCGATCAACGCCTTACGCTTTCTTGCCGTCGACGCCGTTGAAAAGGCCAACTCCGGCCATCCCGGCGCACCGCTTGGCTGCGCGCCGATTGCTTATCTGCTCTTCCACAAAGTGATGAAGCACGACCCGGCGGACCCGAAGTGGATCGACCGCGATCGCTTTGTGTTATCGAACGGCCACGCGTCGGCATTGCTGTATGGCTCGCTGCATCTCTCCGGCTACGATCTGCCGATGTCGCAACTTGAACAGTTCCGCCAATGGGGCTCGCATACGCCGGGCCACCCCGAGTACGGCGAAACGCCGGGCGTCGAGGTGACGACCGGTCCGCTGGGTCAGGGCTTCGGCATGGCGGTGGGAATCGCAACCGCGGAGAAGCACCTTGCTGCTGTCTATAACCGTGACGAGTTCAAGATCGTAAACCACCACACCTATGTCCTGTGCGGCGATGGCGACATGATGGAGGGTGTTTCGCACGAAACCGCTTCGCTGGCCGGCACGCTGGGTCTGGGTAAACTGATCGTGTTTTACGACGACAACCTCATCTCCCTCGACGGGCCGACAGAACTCTCCTTTACGGAAGATGTGTCGAAGCGCTTCGAGGCCTATCACTGGCATGTGCAGCATGTTGCCGACGGCAATGATCTCGTCGCGCTGGAAAAAGCGATCGCCGCGGCGAAGGCGGAGACGACGCGGCCTTCGCTGATTCGCGTTCGCACCGTGATCGGCTATGGCAGCCCGAAAGCCGGCACCAGCAAGGCCCACGGCGAGGCCCTTGGCGCCGAGGCCGTGAAAGCGACCAAAAAGAATCTTGGCTGGCCGGAGGATAAAACTTTCTACGTCCCCGAAGAGGCTGCGGCCAACTGGGGCGAGGCCAAGGCTCGAGGCAGGAAGATTCACGACGAATGGACGGCGAAGTTCAAGGAGTACGAGAAGACGTATCCGGAGCCTGCCGCGGAGTTCGATCGCGTCATTAAGGCCGAGCTGGCCGATGGCTGGGAGAAAAAGATCCCGACCTTCCCGGCCGACAAGCCGATCGCTACGCGCAACGCCGGACAGGCCGTGATGCAGGCCATCGAGAACATCGTGCCCGAGTTGTTTGGCGGCGCTGCCGACCTGACTACCTCCACCAAGACGATCTTCAAGGACTCGCCCAGTTTTCACGTCGATCCCAAGGGCCGCAACGTCTTCTTCGGTGTGCGCGAGTTCGGCATGATGACGATGGTGAACGGAATGGCGGCCCACGGCGGCCTGATCCCCTTCGGTTCCACGTTCTTCGTCTTCTCCGACTACTGCCGTCCCGCGCTGCGTCTGGCTGCGTTGATGAGCGTTCATTCGCTGTTCATCTTCACCCACGATTCCGTCGGCCTGGGAGAAGACGGGCCGACCCACCAGCCGATCGAACAGATCATGAGCCTCAGAATGATTCCGCAGCTTACGGATTTTCGTCCGGCGGACGCGAACGAGACCGCCGCATGCTGGCGGCTTGCGCTCGAACGCAAGAGCGCGAGTTTCATGGCCCTCTCGCGGCAGGACCTGCCCGTGCTCGACGCCAAAATTGCCCAGGCCGGTCCTCGCAAGGGAGCCTACGAGCTTTCATCGAACGGCAAGGACATCATCCTGATCGCCACCGGCTCCGAGGTTTCGGTGATCGTCAAAGCCGCGGAAGAGTTGAAGGCCGCCGGCATCAACGCAACCGTAGTCTCGATGCCGAGCTTCAAGATCTACGACGAACAGCCGGACGCTTATAAGGCCAGCCTGCTTCCGGAGGGTACCCCGAAGATCGCGATTGAAGCGGGCGCAACCCTCGGCTGGTACAAGTACATCGGCCACAACGGCGCAATCATTGGGCTGGACCGCTTCGGAGCTTCGGCGCCCGGAGCGATTGCTCTGGACAAACTCGGCATCAACGTGGCCAACGTCGTCGAGCATGCGAAGAAGTTGTTGAAGAAGTAAAGTGAGCCGGCGATGGAATTATCGCCGTTCCCGAATCCAGCAAGGAGCAATCCAAGGAGCAATCCGGTTTGAGCAGCGAACGCGAGATGTTACGCGAAGAGGAGGAGTCGAAGTTGGGCGAGCGAACGCCCTTCAACTCTTCGCGTCAGGCCACGTACGAGGACAGCATGCCTCCCGAACGCGAATCCGATGACGAAGATTCGTAGCAGGCGAGACCCCAGGCACTTCAGAGGATGCGGATGACGCAGGACGACGCGAAACGGCTGGTCGCAAAGCGCGCGGTGGAGTTCGTTGAAGACGGAATGGCCGTCGGCCTGGGCACCGGCACGACGGCAACCATGTTCATCCGCGAGCTGGCCCTTCGCGTGCAACAGGGCCTGATCATTCGCTGCGTCGCCTCGAGCGATGCGAGCTACGACCTCGGCCTGTCGCTGGGCATGGATGTGCAGACTCTCGACACCATCCCGGAGCTCGATCTGTATGTTGACGGAGCCGATGAGGTAGGCCCACAGCTTGCCCTGATCAAAGGCGGCGGCGGCGCGCTGCTTCGCGAGAAGATTGTCGCCAGCGCGGCGAAGGAGTTCCTCGTGGTCGTCGACTCGACGAAATTAGTCCAGCGCCTCGGAAGATTTCCTCTTCCCGTAGAAGTTGTCAGGATGGCGCTTCCCATAGTCGAGCCGAGACTCGCCGCCCTTGGACTCAATCCAAAACAAAGAACGGCGAAGGGCGGCGGCCCTTACCTGACAGACGAAAACAATTACATCCTCGACTGCGCCTGCGGAGTCATCGACGATCCGGAGGTCCTGGCAGCGGAGATTCGCGGAATTGTCGGCGTGGTCGAGCACGGACTATTTTTAGGAATGGCGACCCTGGCACTGGTGGCCGGAGAGGATGGCGTGACCGAGCACAGGGCGTAGCATCGGCAGGATTCCTGCATCGCCGCTCTCATGCTCCGCGTCTATATATAGATATGGCTGACTCAACAAACACATCGCAGGCAGGCAAAGTCTGGTTCATTACCGGAGCGTCGACCGGCTTCGGCCGGCTGCTCGCCGAAGAGGTTCTAAAATCAGGCGGCAGCGTCGTCGCCACCGCACGCAAGCTCGACAACGTCGCCGACCTCGAAAAACAATATCCCCGGACGGCGAAGGCCCTGGCTCTCGATGTCACGGACCCCGCCCAGGTGGATTCCGCGGCGGCGCAGGCGATCGCAAACTTCGGCCGGATCGACGTCCTGGTCAACAACGCAGGCTACGGAGTCGCCGGTGCAATCGAAGAGGTCTCCGACGCAGAGTTCATGCCGATGTTCGAGACCAATGTCTTCGGTCTGCTGCGAGTCACGCGCGCCTTTCTGCCGCAGCTTCGCAAGCAGCGTAGCGGCCACATCCTCAATCTCTCATCGATCGGCGGACTCATCGCCGGCCCCGGTCTCGGCTACTACAACGCAACAAAATTTGCCGTCGAAGGGATGTCGGAGGCGCTCGCAGCCGAGCTTGCGCCTCTGGGGATTCGTGTCACGATCATCGAGCCGGGCCCCTTCCGCACCGACTTTCTCGGCCGCTCCGGCGTCGTCGCGAAGACACGCATCGCGGACTACGACGCGACCGCCGGCAACATGCGCAAATACTTCGCAGAGAACGATGGCAAGCAGAAGGGCGATCCGCTTCGAGCTGTACGCGCGATGATCGAGGTCGTGGACTCGCCAAACCCGCCGCTGCGCCTGCTTCTCGGCGCAAGCGCGCTGCAGCGTTTGCGCGCAAAACTCAGCAACTGGGAGAAAGAGATTGCCGCATGGGAACAGGTGACGACCGGCGCAGACTTTCCCGAGGGCCAATAATCTCCTCGACCTGAAAGCTCGTCTTCTCGATCATGCGCGGAGCCTTCGGTGGCCACGACGTGAAGAAGCTGCAATCCTAGCCGCATCGCATCGCAACGAAGTTTTAGCCACGCAGGAGGGGGATTCATGGATACGCTGACCATCGAAAACACCGCAACGCTCCAAACTCCGCAGCAGCCGGAGCGTACGCCTGATCCCTGTATCGTCGTCATCTTCGGCGCATCGGGCGACCTTACCAAGCGCAAGCTTCTGCCCGCGCTCTATCACCTCGAACAATCAGGGCTGCTGCCCGCGAACTTCGCCGTCGTCGGCGTTGCCCGGCGGCCGCTCGAAACCACCTTCGCGGCGGACATGAAGGAGGGCATCGTCAGCGGCGGCGGCGTCGAGAACGACGATGCCAAGCTCAACCCGTTCGTCGAGCGCGTCCAGTATCACGCGATGAACTTCGATGACGCGTCCGGCTACGATGCGCTGAAAAAAATGCTCGCCGAGCTTGACACAAAGTTCGGCACCAGGGGCAACCGTCTCTTCTATCTCGCCACGGCGCCCGAGTATTTTTCCGACATCATCAAATATCTTGGCGACCATTGCATGGCCAGACCGTCCGATTGCGGCGACGGCAAGAACTGGGTTCGCATCATCATCGAGAAACCGTTTGGCCACGACCTCGAATCCGCCAGGGCATTGAACGATGAGGTAAATAAGGTGTTCGGCGAAGACCAGGTCTTCCGCATCGATCACTATCTCGGCAAGGAGACGGTGCAGAATATCCTGGTCTTCCGCTTCGCCAACGGCATCTTCGAAAATGTATGGAACCGTAATTACATCGATCATGTCGAGATCACGGCAGCGGAGAGCATCGGCATCGAAGGCCGCGGGCCGTTCTATGAGACCGCCGGCGCTCTGCGCGATGTGGTGCAGAACCACGTGATGGAGCTGCTCAGCTTTGTCGCCATGGAGCCGCCGGTTTCGTTCGCCGCCGACGCGGTGCGCGCCGAAAAAGTTAAGGTATGGAAAGCGGTTCAGCCCATCCATTCCGCCGACACTGTCCGCGGACAGTATGGGCCGGGCGTTGTCGACGGCAAACCCGTCGTCGGATATCGCCAGGAGGATCGCGTCCATCCGCGTTCGCAGACCGAGACCTACGCCGCGCTTCGTCTGGAGATTGAGAACTGGCGCTGGGCCGGCGTGCCCTTCTACATCCGCGCGGGCAAACGGCTGGCAAAGCGCGTCACCGAGATCAGTATCCAGTTCAAACTGCCGCCGCTGCTGCTCTTCAAGGATTCGCACGGCAAGGGCGGCGAAGGCATCCGGCCGAATGTCCTCTCAATGCGAATCCAGCCGGACGAGGGGATTGCGCTGCAGTTTGGCGCGAAAGTTCCCGGGCCGACGATGACCATCAGCAAAGTGAATATGGACTTCAGCTATGCCGCGGCGTTTGGAAAATCTTCCGCGAACGGATATGAGCGCCTGCTGCTCGATGCAATGTTCGGCGACGCAACGCTGTTCGCGCACCGCGACGGGGTGGAAGCAACCTGGGCGCTGATGACGCCCATCCTGAAGGCCTGGGCCAACGATCCCATTCGCGATCTCCCCAACTATGCCGCGGGAACGTGGGGACCGGCTGCCGCGGACGCAATGATGAAGAGCGACGGTCGCAAGTGGCGCAAACTTTAATCTCCTGAAGGAACAGGACTCCATGCCTCGTCCAGTGACTGTCACGTATCGTGTCCTGCCGACTCCAGCCGAGACCGCGCAGGCCGCCGCGCAGCTCTTCACCGATGCCGCGGTAAAGGCCGCCACAGTGCGCGGCGTAGCTCGCATCGCGATCTCCGGCGGCACGACTCCCAAAGCAATGTTCGCGCTGCTGGCCGATCCCGCGGGACCATTTTTCAAACAGCTTCCATGGGACAAGCTCGAGCTCTATTGGGTCGACGAACGCTGCGTGCCGCCGGACAACGTCGAATCGAACTACAGGATGACCAACCAGGCGATGCTCTCGAAGGTGCCGTTGCCCGCGGAACGGATTCACCGGATGGAAGGCGAGCTCGACCCGGAAATCGCAGCAGCCCGTTACGAATCCACCATCCGCAATACGTTCAGGCTCGAAGGCGCGGAAACCCCCACGTTCGATCTGGTGCTGCTCGGCATGGGCGACGACGGCCATACCGCCTCACTGTTTCCCCATACCGACGCGCTGAACGAGATGAGCCGCATTGTTGTGCCCAACCATGTGCCGCAAAAAGATGCCTGGCGCATCACGCTGACCTGGCCCGTCATCGATCAGGGCAGGGAGGTCGCTTTCCTCATCGAAGGCGCGGGCAAGGCTCAGGTGCTGCACGATGTCTGCCTCGGTCCCTATCAGCCCGAGACCTATCCATCCCAGCTCATCCGGCCGGCGAGCGGGCGGCTTACGCTCTTGCTCGATGCGGCCGCAGCGTCTAAGCTGCCAGCACCGAAGCAATCCGATTCCACCGGCACTCTGGAGCTCAAATAGATGATTCTCGCCGGCGATGTTGGAGGAACCAAGGTCCACCTTGCGCTCTATAACTTCGCCAATGGCCGTCTCGAAGCCATTCGCGACTTCAAATTTCCAGCCCACGAGTTTGCCAGCCTCGACGAGGTAGTCAAGAAGTTCCTCGCCGCCGGCACGGAGAAAACAGCCGAGATCGTCGCCGTGTGTTTTGGCTGCCCGGGACCAGTTCGCGACGGGCGGCTGAAATTGACCAATCTCCCCTGGATGCTGGACGAACGCGAGCTGGTGAAATCGCTCGGCATCCCCCACGTGTTTTTGATCAACGACCTCGAAGCCAACGGCTACGGCATCCCCGAGCTCGCGTCCGAGAGCATCTTCACGCTGCACAGCGGCGACGCAGATGCGAGCGGCCACGCCGGACTGATTGCCGCGGGCACCGGCCTCGGCGAGGCGATGTTGATCTGGAATGGAAACACACATCGTCCAATCCCATCCGAGGGCGGCCACTGCGACTTCGCCGCGCGCAGCAATCGCGAGATCGCCCTGCTCGAATATCTGCGCGCCACTCTCAAAGGCCGCGTCAGTTGGGAGCGCGTCGTCTCCGGCCTCGGGATTAAAAACATCTATGCCTTCCTGCGCGACGTTGAAAAGATCAACGAGCCCGGCTGGCTGCACGACCGCATGCAGGCCGAAGATCCCAACGCCGTCATCAGCCAGTGCGCCGAGGATGGCTCCAGCTCAATCTGCTTCGAGACCATGAAGATCTTCGCCGGAGCCTACGGCGCGGAAGCGGGCAACATCGCCCTCAAAGTTCTCGCCACCGGCGGAATATACCTCGGCGGCGGCATCGCCCCAAAGATCCTGAAGACCTTGAAGAATGGCACATTCATGCAGGCCTTCCTCGACAAGGGCCGTCTCTCCCCGCTGCTCGAGTCGATCCCTGTCCGCGTCATTCTTGACGACACCTGCGCTCTGCTGGGAGCGGCCGCTTATGCCGAAGCGCGCGCATCCGAGGTCTCCGGCCACTCCGAGCGCGCCGCCTCCATTCGCGCCTGACGCCCGCCCCGGCAGCCGCTTTTCCGCCTCGCAGATATACTGAGCACGGGTCATTTTTGTCTCCCTTGTCTCCGGCATCCATCCCGCCCGCCTCCGTCTCGCCTCCTGAAAGCCCCGGTCCTCTATCTTCCGGAACAGAATCTTCCTCATCCGCCGCGCTCGATTTTTCTCAGCGCGCGCAACTCATCGAACGGATGGACCAGCCCTGCGCCTACGAAGAACTGCGAGCCTGCCTGCACGATATCGCCCAAGTCAACCGCCTCACCTTCGCCTATCGTCCAACCATCTCCTGGCTTGAAGCATTGCTCGCCGCCCATCCCGAGCCGCCAAAAACATTGCGCATCCTCGACGTGGGATGCGGCTACGGCGACACCTTGCGTCAGATCGCCGCGTGGGCCGCCAGGCGCGGGACTCAAGTCTCCTTGACCGGCATCGATCTTAACCCCGACGCCATCCGCGCGGCAAAAGAGGCGACGCCGCCCGCGCAACAGCCCATTCAATGGATCGCAGGCGACGCGCTCTCCCATAGTGCCCCGGGCGAAATCGATGTCGTCATCTCTTCGCTCCTGACCCACCACCTCACCAATCCGCAGATCGTCCAGTTCCTTCGCTGGATGGAGCAGACAACCCGGCTCGGCTGGTTCATCAACGACCTTCATCGCCAGCCCCTGCCTTACCATTTCTTTCGCATCCTGACGCGCTTCACCAACTGGCATCCCTTCGTCAAGCACGATGGCCCGGTATCCATCCGCCGCAGCTTTGTCGAAGAGGATTGGAAAAACCTCTGCATCGCCGCCGAACTCGATCCAGCCACCGTCACCATACAAAAGCATCGTCCAGCGCGTCTTTGCGTCGGCCGCATCAAGTAAAAAATCGCGCTTCGCTTCACCAAAATTGCCGCACTCCGTCAAAGGATCTTCATGCCAGCTCGCAACACAGTTCTCACCCTCGCTCTCTTCGTTCTCGCTCTCGCCACGGCGCTCCACGCCCAGCGCCTCTCCACCAGCGTTCATCCCGAGCACTACAGCCTCACGCTTACCCCCGACCTTCGCGCCGCAACCTTCACCGGCGAAGAAACTATCGACATTGTGCTCGACACCCCCAGCCGCAGCATCACCCTGAATGCGATCGAGATCAAATTCAGCAGCGTGAAGGCCTATGTTCTTCCCTCCGCGGCCTACGACTATGGCAAGCTGGGGTCGCAGCCCAAACCGCTCGGCGCGCTCGCAGCCGACAAGCTCCCGCAGACGGCAACGACAACCCTCGATCCTTCAAAAGAGCAGGCCACATTCACCTTCCCAAACGAGCTCCCCGCCGGAAAAGTCACCCTCGCCATCCGCTACACCGGCATCCTGAACGACAAACTCCGCGGCTTCTATCTTTCGAAGACCAAAGCGCGCAACTACGCCGTCACCCAGTTCGAATCCACCGACGCCCGCCGAGCCTTCCCCAGCTTCGATGAGCCCGCGCTCAAAGCTACCTTCGACATCGCCCTCGCCGTCGATGCCGCCGACACCGTCATCTCGAACACCAACCTCATCTCCGACACCCCCGGCCCCGCCCCAGGCAAGCACACCCTGCGCTTCGCGACCACCCCGAAGATGTCCACCTACCTCGTCGCCTTTCTCGTCGGCGACTTCAAATGCACCGAAGGCAAATCCGACGGAGTGCCCATCCGCGCCTGCTCCACGCCCGATAAAGTCGCTCTCACGCAGTTCGCCCTCGAGTCCGCCAAATACGTCCTCCATTACTACGACACCTACTTCGGAATCAAATACCCCATGCCCAAGCTCGACATGGTCGCCCTCCCCGACTTCGAAGCCGGAGCGATGGAGAACTTCGGCTGCATCACCTATCGCGAGACCGACCTGCTCACCGACTCGAAGACCGGCAGCATCCCATCGAAAAAACGTGTAGCCGTCGTCGTCGCGCACGAGATGGCCCACCAGTGGTTCGGCGACATGGTCACCATGCAGTGGTGGGACAACCTCTGGCTCAACGAGGGCTTCGCCACCTGGATGGAGACCAAGCCTGTAGCCGAGTGGAAGCCCGAGTGGAACTTCTCGCAGGACGACGCCCAGGACCTCGACCAGACCCTCAACCTCGACGCGCAGAAGACCACACGCACCATTCGCGCCACCGCCAACACGCCCGACGAGATCAACGAGATGTTCGACGGCATCGCCTATGGCAAAGCAGGCGCGGTCCTCGGCATGGTCGAGCACTATCTCGGCAAGGAGGTCTTTCGCCAGGGCGTGCACAACTATCTGCAGGCGCACCTCTACGCCAACGCCACCGCCGAAGACTTCTGGAACGCCCAGACCGCCAACTCGCATCTGCCCGTCGATAAGATCATGTCGAGCTTCGTAACCCAACCCGGTGTTCCACTGCTCACATTGTCAGAGCGCCAGGCGAGCGGCGTTCCCGCAGCCCAGAGCCGTTTCTTCCTGTCATCGACGCCCACCCAAACGAAAAATCCGCAGTGGACTCTACCGGTCTGCCTCAAGACCAGCGCTCAACCCGTCTGCCGCGTGCTCACGCCGGAGAACTCCATCATCCCACTCCCAACCGATATTGCCATGCCCGTCTTCTATGCCAACGCCGGCGGCAAGGGCTACTACCGCACTGCCTACACCGCCGCGCAATACAAGGCGATCGTAGCCAGCGCAGAGACCACGCTCACCGCGCCCGAAAAGATCGGCCTGCTGGGCGATCGTTGGGCGCTGGTGCGCTCGGGGCAGGGAACGGTAAGCGACTACCTCGATCTCGTCCTCGCCCTCAAGCAGGATCCCAACGCCGCGGTCCTCGACACCGCGCATCAGCAGATTGAGAAGATCGACTCCGACATTGCCACCGATGCGGACCGCGCTCAGTTCGCCGCAGTGCTGCGCCGGCAGTTCGCGCCGGTGTACGCGGCGATGGGCACCCCGGCCGCCAGCGACTCGTTCGACCGCCAGCAGCTTCGCGGCATCCTGTTCGAGATCCTCGGCGCCGCTCACGATCCCGCCGTCCTCGCCCAGGCCCAGCAACTCACCGCGCGGGTCTACGCTGCCAACAACCGGAAAGACAAAACCCTCGATGCGGCGCTCTCCGACTCTGCGGTGCAGGTCAGCGCGACCAACGGAGACGCCGCCCTCTATGACAAGGTGCTCGCCATCAGCAAAGACTCCGGCGATCCCGGCGAAAAGACTGACGCGCTGCGCACTCTCGCCCGCTTTCGCGATCCCGCTCTCGTCCAGCGAACGCTCGACTACACCGTATCGGGAGAGGTGCGCAATCAGGATGCCTGGATCGTCTTCGTAGCGCTGCTTCGCAACCGCGAGACCCGCGCCCAGACCTGGGACTACATGCAAAAAAACTGGCAGAAGGTTCACGCGCAGTTGACCATTTCGTCAGGCGCAAACGTGGTCGCCGCTACAGGGTCCTTCTGCACGGTGCAGCAACGCGATCAGGTGGTTAACTTCTTCGCTACGCATCAAGTCGAATCCACCGAGCGCACTCTTGCCAAAGCCCTCGACAGCATCGATGACTGCATTCAACTGCGCTCCGCACAGCAAGCTGATTTCCACAGATGGCTGGAGAACCCGGCGAAGTAAGAGAAAACTGTTCGGGTACAACCTAAGTTGCAATCCCTCAGCACTTAGCGAACCAAATCCGGCCCGGAGCAACCATCCATTCGAGGTGATGCGTCAGGTTCTCGCCTCCGCGTCGGCCAGGAATGTATCGCAAAAGGCACGTATTAAGAATGCGGAGACCCTTCTTGCCGCAAGGTCGTTAAAATAATATTGATACACAAAAAGTGTTATGAAGTGAGGGTCATTCTGCGTTGACTTTCAACTTTCGTGACGGTACCTTCCCAATTGAGGACACAAATGAAGAAAACCTGTCTAGTTCTTGCCGGTATCGCCCTCCTCTCTTCCGTCGCCCTCCCAATGTATGGACAGGACGGATGCATCAACTCCCCTGAAAATCCAACGGCAATCCTCGCTGTAGTCGGCTCCGCAGGTGCATTTTTCGTTTCGGTTCGTGCGCGCATCAAGGCTCGCCGTAACTCCAAGTAACTAGAGACTCCCCACGAGGACTCGCCACCTTTATCATTCTCCCCGGTCGCCTGAAGCGAATATTGTATGTCAACTTTCCCGGCTGCCGCTGAAGTCAGCCCGCTCCGCTCTGTCGGAGTGGCCCGGCCCGGTGCGCAGCAGGCCGCATGCCTTGCAGCGGTTCTCGCAATTCTCGGACTATCCACAATCTGGTCGACCGCGAACGCGCTTTGGGCGCTATGGACCACCGATGCTCTCAAATCCATCGGCATGTTCATCCCGGTGGTCAGCTTCGTTCTCATCCTGCGCGCCTGGCGTTCTCTCGGCTGGCAGATGGAAGGCAGTTGGTGGGGGTTCGTCATCCTCGCCGTTACCGCCGCCGTCGTGCATCTGCGCGAGCAATCTGTCCTCGTCTTCGTCTTCTCCCCGCAGTGGAGCGTCTATATTCCGCCTCACTCGCTGGTCTTCTTCGCCTACGGAGCCGGAGTGGTCCTGCTCTTCGGGGGCACCCGTCTCTTCCGCGCGGCCCTGTTCCCTCTCATCCTCCTCTGGTTCGTCAATCCGGTCCCCCATATCTTCAACGTGTTTGTGGACCTGCCGCTGCAGCGCGCCTCCGCCCATGTCGCCCGCTCCTTCGCCATCGCCCTCGGCCAGCCGCTGAGCCCCGATCAACTCCGCCTCATGTTCACCCCGGACTTCGGCATGTTCATCGCGCCCGGCTGCAACGGCATCCGCGGCGCCGTCACCATGGGCTTCATCGCGCTGGTTGCGGGATATGTCTATCGCTTCCGCTGGTACGCGCATGTTGCCGTGGTTGCCGGCGCGGTGCTGCTGGGTTATCTGTTCAACTTCGCCCGCCTCTGCATTCTCGTTCTCTACTACCTCGTCGCGCTGCGCATCACCTGGTTGCGCAGCCGGGCCGAGATGGGCGACTACATCATTGGAGCCTGCCTCTTTCTCCTCGGCACGTTTCTGCTCTTCTACGTCGTCCGCCGCTTGAGCGAATCGCCAGGCCAGATCAAGCCTCCCGCGGCGAATCTGCCGAAGTCGCCAATAGCCGCCGCGCCTGCACGAGGCGGCGGAGGTCGCGATGGATCTCACGGCGGTCGAGGAGACTGGGGTTCGGGCGGCGGTGGAGACTCCGGCAGACGCTCCTTCTACCTTCGATTTTTCGCGATGCTCGTCCTCGTGCTCTTCAGCTGCTATGGCGTTGCCAGCGCCTATGTCCGCACCCATACCGGCGCCTATGCAGCCCAAAGGAAAGCCGACGAGAAGGCGCTCGGGCAATTCCCCCCTCATATCGGCGGCTACACTCTCTCGCGATCCTGGAATGAAGATCTCTTCAGCGGCCCGCTCATCTTTCACTGGGCCCAGTACGTCCCCGACGGCGGAGGAACGCCCATCTCCGTGGGAGTCTCTCCCGTGCTCGGCTCCCACGACACCCTGATCTGCCACTCCGCGCGAGGAGAAGATCCGCTCTGGCGCGATCAACTCACCCTGTCCACAGCGGGCAACGTTCCCGTCAGCTTCTCCGGCTCGTTCTTCAACGATGGCGCAACCCAGTACCTCGAAGCCACCACCATCTGCAACGGAGCGTCCTGCGGCGAGTACTCGAGCGACCGCGCACACTTCGGTTTCGTCTACAGCAAACCCAGCGCAAACGCGCTCTTCACCCAGGACCCGCAGCGCCCCATCCCCATCCTGATTAAAGCCGAGACCATCGACACCACGCTTCCCCCGGAGGTCGCCCGTCGCCAGATGATCGCCGCCGTCCGCTCTTTCCTCGCCTCCGTCGATCTGGACGGTCTCACCCAACCCTATCGCAACTAGCTCCAGATTCCCGGTACCATAATCCCGTGAAATCATCTTCCCCGATCGCCCAGATCCCTTCAAAGATAAAAACGAAGATTAAGATAAAGCTCGCTGAAACAGTCGCTGTTTTGAAGCCCCGCCTCTTCAGCCGCTCCGCAAGCCCAATCAAGCGGATGCGGCTTCACAGGCTGCCGAAAAAGTCCGTCTCCCGGAAGGTCACGGCTTCAGCCGTGCCGCAAGCGTGCATTTGCAGTGCGGCTTTAGCCGCTGGGGTTCGCCTTTCGTTTCACGAAACACCTCTTCAGCACCCTCTTCAACCGCTGAGGAGACCTTTCCAGTTCAGGAAAGCCTTTCCAGCAATCCATCCTGCCATAGTGTTAGCCGGCATTTTTTCCCTCGCTCTCGCCGGCTGCGGAGGCTCCAGCGCCCCCACCCCCCACGCCACCCTCACCGTCACCGCCGCCGATGCAAGCCGGATCTACGGAGCCGCTAACCCAGCCCTCACCGCCACTGCCAGCGGAGCAGCTGCCGGCGATACCTTCACCCTGACTGCCTCCACCGTCGCCACGCCTTCCTCTCCCGCCGGAGCCTACGCAATCGTTCCAGCCGCAACCGGCGCCAATCTCGCCAACTACAACGTCGTCTACATCAACGGCAACCTCACCGTCGGCAAGGCGACGCTCACCGTCACGCCCGGCAGCGAGAGCGCTGTCGCAGGATCACTCCCGGCCTTATTCGGATTTACGATCACAGGGCTTGTCAATGGAGATGGGCCAACCGCCCACACCGGCTTCCCATCTGTAACGACTACAGCGACTACCTCCTCGCCGCCCGGCACTTACCCGATAACCGCCACGCTCGGAACTCTCGCCGCCGCCAATTACACCTTCACGTTCGGTACAGGAACGCTCACCATCACTCCAGCCGCCAGCAATCCCGGTGCCGGCTTCTCGGGCATCGCAAAGGCCGGGACGCGATCCGTCGTTGGAGCCACCGTTCAACTCTACGCCGCAGGCACCTCCGGAGACGGCTCCACCGGGACGTCGCTCCTGAGTAGCGCTCTCACCACCAATGCAGGCGGAACCTTCACAGTCCCTCCCGGATACGCCTGCCCCGCAGCCTCTTCGCAGCTTTACCTCGTCGTCCGCGGAGGACAGGCCGAAGCCACTGTCAACCCGGCCCTCACCCTTGCCACGCCGATCGGCGCCTGCAATCAGCTCGCATCCGGCGCGCAGTTCGTCATCAACGAAGTCACCACGGCAGCAACAGCCTGGGGTCTCTCCCAGTTTCTCAGCCCCGGCGGCAACATCGGAGCCACCCCAACCAACACGCAAGGTCTCGCCAACGCCGCAGCTACCGTCGCCAGCCTCGTCAACCTGACCACAGGCACATCCCCTGGCCCCTCCTTCCCGCAAAACGCCTCATCGCCCGCCACCAAGATCAACTCCCTCGCCAACCTGCTCAACACCTGCACCACAGCCTCCTCTCCATCCGATTGCAACCCGCTCTTCTCCGCCACGACCCCCACCGGCGCATCCGCCCCCACCAACACCCCCACCAACACCCTGGACGCCGCCCTCAACCTCGTCCGCAATCCCGGCGCCAACGTCGCCGCGCTCTACACGCTCTCTACATCGAGCACCGCCTTCACCCCGGCCCTCGCCACCGCGCCCTCCGACTGGACCCTCTTCCTCAACTTCACCGGCGCCGGCATGAACTCCCCCTCGCACGTCGCCATCGACGCCTCCGGAAACGTCTGGGTCGCCAGCTACTTCAGCGCCGCCACCAAGTTCTCGCCCACCGGCAACCCACTCTTCCCCGCCATCACCTCAGGCGGCCTCAACCAGTCCTACGGCCTCGCCATCGACGCCCAGAACAACGCCTGGATTCCCAACGAAACCAGCCCAACCACCGTCAACCAGGGCTTCGGCACCGTCACCGTCATCGCTCCCACCGGCCAGCTCGTCTCCGGACAAAACGGCTTCAGCGACGGAGGCCTCGCCTACCCGATCGCCATCGCCATCGACAACAACGGAACCGCCTGGGTCGTCGACAACTACAACGCCTCGCTCACCCAGCTCTCGAGCACCGGCCAGCCCCTCTCCGGCCCCACCGGATTCACCTCCACCCAGCTCGCCTTCCCCGTCGCCATCGCCCTCGACACCAGCCACAACGCCTGGATCGCCAACAGCGAAGGCACCACCATCACCCAGGTCTCTCCCGACGGCCGGCAGTTCACCAGCTTCGACTGCTGCAACGGCCCTCACGACATCGCCATCGACCAGCGCGGCTTCATCTGGGTAGCCAACTACTTCGGCGACAGCATCAGTCAGCTCGCCGGCGACGGCTCCGTCATCTCCACCGGCTACACCGACAACCAGGCCAGCATCTTCCATCCCAACGCCCTCGCCATCGACGGAGCCGGCCACGTCTGGTCCGCCAACTATCTCGGCAACTCCCTCACCGAACTCGCCGGTTCCGCCGCCCCCTCCCCCGGCCAGATCCTCTCCCCGACCCCCGGCTACGCCACCGACGCCGCGCTCAATCAGCCCTTCGCCGTCGCCATCGACGCCAGCGGCAATCTCTGGACCGTCAACTTCCTCTCCAACACCCTCACCGAGATCGTAGGCCTCGCCGCCCCCGTCAAAACCCCCCAGTCGGGCCCGGTACAGTCGCCTTAACACCCCCGCCTCGCCTCGCCCGATGCTCCCCGCCGTGCCTTCCAAGGTACAACCACCTCGCCTCCGCCCCCTACCCCTCGCTCCAACCCTTCCTCTTTCACTCCCAACTCACGAATCCCCTTGCACTTACAGGTTTCACGCATCGATTCGCTCGAAATCCCTCCTCGAAAATATTTCCACTTAGCCCTTGACAGCCCTTATCGAAAGAGCAGAAGCTTTCTATCGCACCCCATGTGGTCTGACCTCAAGGTCAAAAAAAGAAGCGGGCCCGCATAAGACGCGCCAATAATATTTTTCCCAGAATTATTTCATTCGTGAGGTTAGAAAAATGACGTTCAAGAATATTCATAGACAGGCCACGCTGCGCCGTGGAACTTTCAATCTCCGTGAGTTCGCCGGATTCCTCGCACTGCTTACTGCTATCGTCCTGTTCGCGACCAGCTCCGCCAACGCCCAGCTCGCCGGCAAAGGCGAGATCAAAGGCGTCGTCACCGACTCCAGCGGAGCCGTCATTCCAGGAGCCGTCCTCACCGCCACCTCGACCACCCAGGGAACCAAAGTCTCCCGCACCTCCTCAAGCTCAGGCGACTTCGACATCACCCCCCTCAATCCCGACGTCTACACCCTCACCGTCACCGCCAAGGGTTTTCAAACCCTCACCCAGCAGGACGTCCACGTCAACGCCCTCGAAGTAGCCGACCTCAAGCTGACCATGACCATCGGCTCCGAGACCCAGACCGTCAACGTCTCCGCCGCGCCTCCGCAGCTCGAGACCAGCAACGCCACTCTCGGCGCGACGATGGAAAACGATGTCTACTCCGCCCTCCCCGTCGAGATGGGAGCCTACGGCCAGCCCGACCAGCGCCGCGCCACCGACTTCGCCTATCTCATGCCCGGCGTCCAGTCCAACAACACCAACGGCAACGCCACCACCAACGCCGGCATCGTCAACGGCTCCGGCAGCCGCGGCGCCGTCTCCGCCATCTACATCGATGGCATCCCCTTCATCCGCGCCGGCGGCAACGGAGATCCCCGCTTCGTCTGGACTGCCATCTCCGTCGACGCCGTCGATCAGTTCCAGGTACAGACCAACGGATACTCCGCCATCTACGAGGGCCAGGGCATTCAGAACTACAACATCAAGCAGGGCGGCAATAAATATCACGGCGCCGTCTACGAGTTCTTCCGCAACACCGCCCTCGACACCTGGGGATTCTTCGGCCCCGCGAATCTGGACCCCGTCACCAAAAAGCCGGTCAAGCCCATCGAAAAGAGCAACGAGTACGGCATCCTGCTCAGCGGTCCCGTCATCCCCTTCGGCACATGGAGAGACAAGCTCTTCTTCTTCGGCAACTACAACGGCTTCCACTACTCCAGCCAGACCCCCACGCCGATGACCTTTCCCACCGCCGCCGAGCAGGCCGGCAACTTCAACGGCCTCCAGACTGGCGGCATCTTCGATCCCTCCACCGAAGCCGCGTGCCAGGCCTTCAACGGATCTCCCTGCCGCTACCGCTACGGCTTCACCCACGGAGCCACCCCCGGCTCCGCGCAGGTATCGAACTGCCCAACCACTCACACCTGCGAGGATGTCATCCCCTCCAGCCAGTTTTCGGCCGTCGCTCTCAAGCTCCAGAGCTTTCTCCCCTCGGGCATCGGCACATCAGCCACCAACAACTACATCGCGCCCAACTTCACCGGCCTCACCAACTGGTCCACCACCGATCGCATCGACTACAACATCACCTCCAAGGACACGTTGAGCGTACTGGCAGCCATCGGCCGCCAGGCCAGCGCCGTGCCCCAGGGCCAGACCACCGCGGGTCGCAACGTCGGACCCGTTCCCTATAACTTCGGCCAGGCCTTCACTCCGAAAACTGCCGTAGGTGTTATCGAAGAGACCCACATCTTCTCGCCCCACATCGTCAACCAGTTCAAGTATGGCTACGCGCGTTACAACGGGCCTACCTTGAATCCCAACTTCACCCCCGCCTTCGCCGCTTCGAGTTTTGGGATCACTGGCCTTCCCGACGGACAGGCCGCAGGCGGCTTCCCCTCCGTCACCTTCGCGGGCACCGCAGCGCCCACCAACTGGGGCGGCGAGCCGGCCAGCGTCACCATCGCAGAAAACTACACTCTGCTCGACAACGTGCAGTGGAACGTCGGCAAGCACTCTCTCACCATCGGCGGACAGATCGCCTGGCTGCTCTATCAGGTCACGCCGAATACCGGAGGCTCCAGCTTCCTGACCATGGCCACCGCGGTCACCGAAACCGCCGGCCTGCAGAACGGCACCTTCGCCGCCACGCCCAACACCGGCCTCTCCTACGCCAGCTTCCTCATCGGCCAGATCGACAAGGGCAGCCTCACCCAGAACGTCGTCCAGGAATACGGCTCGCGCTTCCGCGCCATCTCGCCCTACGTTCAGGACAACTGGAAGGTCACCGAAAAACTCACCCTCGACCTCGGCCTGCGCTACGACTTCTTCCCCTCGCTCCGCGAAGCGCATGACAATATGAGCTTCTTCAACCCCAACCTGCCCAACCCCGTCACCGGCGTCAACGGCGCGCTCGAGTTCACCGGCACAGGAGCCAATAGCTGTAACTGCCGCACTCCGGTCAACGACTACTACAAGAACTTCGGCCCCCGCCTCGGTCTCGCCTATCAGATCGATCCCAAAACCGTCATCCGCGCCAGCTACGGCGTCATGTACACCCATGGCAACGGCGTCGGCGGCGGCGGCGGCACAGCAGGCCTGGCGGGCAACACCCTCGGCTTCTCCGCCAGCCCCAGCTTCAGCGCCAACGCCCAGCTCCTCGGCGGTCTCAACTTCGGCGGCAACAACGGCGCATTCCCGGCCTATACCCAGGGCGCAGGGCGCGCCTCCGGACCGGCCTTCGGAACCGGCTTCACCACCACCAGCGGCTTTACCGGAACACCGTCCACCGTCGACTACTACGATCCCTACCTCGGCGGCCGCGCTCCGCAGTACATCAACTGGAGCTTCGGCTTCCAGCACCAGTGGACCGACGCCTTCACCACCAGCATGAGCTACGTCGGGTCGCAGGGCCACTTCCTCATCGCCGACTCCAGCAACGCTCGCGGCTTCTTCGCCAACCAGCTCGATCCCAAGTACCTCGCTCTGAATCCTGACATTAGCCATAACAATCTGGCTCTCTCCGGCGCGGCGCTTCAAACCTTTTGCGCTGCCAACACGACTGTCTGCCCGCCGACTTTCAAAAACTTCACGTCCGGCCAGAATCTGGGTACCTTGCTCAAGCCATTCCCCTTCAACGGGACCGCGGACTTCTTTGCCAATACCTCCAACTCCAACTACAACGCCCTGCAGGTCACCGCGAACATGCGCGCATCGCATGGTCTGACCATCATGGCCAATTACACCTGGTCCCGCACCATCGATGATGGCGGCACCTTCCGCTCCGGCTATGACATCCCGGCAGCATTTTCGGGAAATGGCAAGGCCTGGAAGCAGGACGCCATCGAGCGCTCCGTCTCCACATCCAACCAGCCCCAGCACGCCGTCATCACCGGCGTATGGGATCTGCCCATCGGTCGCTCGATTCTCGCCGGCAATGCCATCGAGCGCGCGGTCTTCGGCGGCTTCAAATTCTCTGAGATATTCCAGGCCTACTCCGGCTCTCCGCTGCCCATCACCGGCAACAGTTGCGGAACCAACCCGGCTCAGGCAACCTGCATGCCCACCTACAATCCGAGCTTCAGTGGGCCGGCCCGTATTCACGGCAAGTGGGGTCAAGGCGTTACCGCTGCCAGCGCGACCATTGCCAACACGGCTACCCCCTCGACCCAGTCGGCAGCGAACCAGTTCATCGACGTGAGTGCGTTTACGACCACGGCGTTCAACATGTTCGGCAACACCTCCCGTACCGCTCCCTACAACATCTACGGCCCGGGAAACTATCAATTGGACATCGCTCTCGCTCGGGCCATCCCGCTGCACCTGGGCGAATCCTCCAGGCTGAACCTTCGCGCCGAGATGTATAACGTCACCAACCACACCCTCTTCGGCGTCGCCAGCACGGCATGGGGAGCCACCAACTTCGGTGAAGTCACCAATAACCCGAGCTACAATCGCCGCTCCGCCCAGCTCTCCGCACGCATCCAGTTCTAAACCGGCCAAAACCGGGTACCCCACCCTTCACGGCTCATCGTGAACCGAAAAACCGGGTGCCCCATCCTTCATGGTTTTATCGTGAAGGGTGGGTTATTCGCGCTGGTAAGCGCGAACCGCCCTCCTTCCCCAACCCACAAACCGTGGCCCCTGCCTCAGCCGGATGCCAAGCACCCCAGCCTCTCTTTCTGTCATCCCCGCAGGGGATCTGCTGTTGCTGTCGCCTTCATTCCTCATTAACCCGAACGGGATCTCCTTCCATTTCTGTTCCTTACAATTATTTTTCTCAATTTCAGCCCAGAAATCGCATGTCAAGCCCCCTGACCTCTCTAAAATCCTCTAACTCTCACATAAAAAAGGAAATAATACTTTCCCCAAAAGTGGAATTTAGTTTCATCCAATTCGCTATACTTGATATAGAGATCAAAAAAGAAAGCTTTAGCCTCGCAGAGATCAATCCTCCGCGAGGCTAACTTATTTGTTTACTATATTTTGGACGTAAACCCTTTGTTATTTATATTTTGCAGCCACTAGTCCTCCGTAAACCTATGAATCCAAATGGTTTACGCGCTGGCAATAGGGGGGGGAGTGGGGTTCACGGGGAAACGAAAATGAGACGCATGGTCACATAATGCGAAATCGCTCGCGCATCAGCCGCTGAAAACGAGGCCGCCAGATCAGGTCGTACGCCAGCTCTTTGCCCGGAAACATCGCCAGCGCCGCACGCCGGCTGTCGGCGATCATCTGCGCTGCGTCGTCCACCGTCAGCGAACTGTCCTGGGTAATCACGCTCATCACCATGTTCATCATCATCTGCAGCCGGCGAATCAGCTTCTGCTCCTCCGCTCGCTCCTCAGCACTGATCGCAACCGGTTCGACCCTCGTCTCATTCAGCTCCATCAACAACCTCCTGACCCGCAACTGCGCAACTGATTGGATGCTCCCAGCACCTCATGGATTCCACCGTCCCTTCCCAGCAGAAACGTGGTCAGGCCGAATTCATCAATTCGATACAGCTTAGTCCGCGCTTTGGCGATCCGTTCGATCACCTCATACCGAGGATGACCGAACGTATTCCCCAGTCCATCCGAAACCACCGCATCCTTCGGACTCGCAGCATCCAGAAACTCCTGCGTCGTCGAGGTTCGGCTTCCATGATGCCCGATCTTGAGCAGCGTCACTCCATCGACTCTTCCATGCGCCAGCATCGCCCGTTCACTCGCCGCCTCCGCATCTCCTTCCAGCAGGACTGAGGATTTGCCATACTGCATCCGCATCACCAGCGAGTCGTTATTCACCGGCTCCCCGGAATTGCTGTAACCAGTCTCTGGAGCCAGCACCGTCACCCGCGTTTCGCCCCAGCTAAGCTGATCCCCGGCGTAAAAGTGACGTACAGTAACTCCGAGGTCTCTAGCCTCTGCCAGCAACGCGCGATATGCCGCCGAGTTGGGATCGATGCTGACCCACAGCTCTCGTGGTCTGAAGTTACGCATCACCGCAGGCATTCCGCCCATGTGATCGCTGTGCGCGTGACTCAGCACAAGCACATCCAGATGGCGGAATCTGCGTGACCACAGATACGGCGACACAACCTCTTCCCCAACGTCGAACCGGCTCGTCGCCTCGGCAGCTTCGGTCACTCCGCCAACCGGACCGCCCGCATCGACCAGCATCGTCCTGCCATCCGGCGCCACGACCAGGATCGAATCACCTTGGCCGACGTCGATCGCCGTCACCTCCATCACACCCGGCGAAGTGACCGCCCGCTCCGGCCACAACACCATCGCCGCAACCAGCGGAAGCACCGCCGCCGCAATCCACGCCCATCCACGCGACCGCCGCACCGCCCAGCAGCAGAACGCCCATGCCGCAACCGCCAGCATCGCAACCCACCACATCGGCCCCGGAACCCGAAGGTCTGCGGCACGCACAGAACTCACCCGGCCGATGACCCCAGTGACTCCATGCAGCAGCAAAGCGGTCACCCCCCCCGGCAGCGCCGCCACACAGGGACTGATGAGAGACGCGCAAAATGTGATAACAGCCATCGGCGCTAGGACGGCTACGAGCGGCACACTTAACATGTTTGTTGGCACCGCGAACATGGTTGCCCGATGGAAGTAGATCGCCATGGGAAGAACCATAATCATCTCCGCGACTGCGCCGATCAGCGCAAGTTCCACCGCCCAGAGACTCCAACGTACGAGCCACGACGGCAGATTGCGTGTCCAACTGCCAATGAGGTCGGCAATAGTCTCGCTCCAGAGGCGCAACATCACACGGAACTGCGCCAGACGAGGTGGAAGTCCCATGTCCACCCATCTGTCCCCAAGATGTTCGGCAGCGCGGGCATGAGAAAGAAAGCTCCGTTCGCCAAGTGGGACCGCGATCCCCCCGATCGCCAGAATAGCCAAAAATGTCATCTGAAAGCTGGCCTCAAATAAAGCCTCCGGGGACCACACTAAGACGCCTAAAGCGGCTGCGCCGAGAGCATTCAAGACGTTGCGATCTCGCGAGAGCAGGCGGGCCAATAGAAAAATTGCCGTCATAAAAAGTGCACGCTGGACGGGAGCGCCGAAGCCAGTCAGCAGGGCATATCCAAAAGTGAGCACGATCGTCACCAACGTTGCCAGCCATTCGCGCAGCTTCAACTTCAGCGTCAGCCAGAACACAATGCCGCCCAGAAGACCGACATGCATACCAGAGACCACGAACAGGTGGAATGATCCTGTTCGCTCGAAGCCGACGCGCTGCGTCTTGTTCAAGCCGGCACGATCTCCAAATAACATTGCATTCAACATCCCGGCGTCATCCGGGCTGAGTCGCAAAACTTTGGGCAAGCGTTGATTGGCTTTTGAGTGCACGTAGTCGAGTACGCGTCCCGAGGCCCAGCTTTGCGCGGCGTAGATTCTGCATTGCCACTGGGGTGCGCGGTCCGTGCGGGCTGCCATGCCTGCGTAAGGGTCGTTGCGCAGCGAGATTTTCGAAGCGCGTACGCTGGCGTGCGCTCCAATCCCTTGAGCAAGAAGATAGTCTGCATACTGCCAGGCGCCCGGATCGTGATAGCGTTCGGCGAGCTTGATGCGCATCGGCGCTTCCAGCACATCGCCGCATTTGAATCTGGGCAATGCTCTCGCTGCAGAGCCGTCGGCGGATAGCTTGTCCGCGATTACGTTCATCCGAACGCCACCTGTCATGGGAATCATTCGCGAGATGTCAGGTGTTACCTCTTCGATGGAATCGACCTCGAGGTCTACGGAAAGTGCGCCGGTAACTGCTGCTTCTTCATCGGCCTCTTTTTCGGGCCACCATCCTGCCTCATGGTCGCGATCGGAATTGTTCTGCTGAGGCGGCAGTTCGCGTACCCTCATCACGCGCCCATGGAGCTGCCTGCTAAGACCGTCGGCGTAGCTTGCAAGAGCCTGCTGTGTCGGCGGAGCAGGTTGTATCTCGGCGCACCAACATCCGATTGCCATCCAGACCACAGCCAACGGCACGATGCCAACTCGCAGAGACCAACGCAATGAAGCCAGCGTCAGCAGCGACAACAGCACCGTCGCGATAAGCAGAAGAATCGCCGGCTGCCGGTTTCGAGCCATAACTTCGCCGAGCGCAAACCAGCACACCGCCGACAGCAGAGGTGCACGGTGGAAAGTAAGCGTTGGCAGGCGCGCTGCTGCTTTCGGCCAAAGATCAGGATTTGGCCCGTTCATCTTTCCGGTCTTCGAAGCTCTGCTTGCGGACCGCACTCATCATCATTTCACCACAATTGGACTGCAATTAGCTCCGCAAAACCGCCACTGTTTCCAGATGAAGCGTCTGTGGAAACATGTCGACCATATACAACTCCGATAGACTATAGCCGCTCCGAGTAAGTGATCTCAGATCTCGAGCCAGAGTTACGGGATCGCAGGAGACATAGACGATCTCTGGCGCGGATATTCGCTCCAGCAGCGCACAAACCTCTGCGCCAACGCCCGCTCTCGGCGGATCCATGACGATAAGTTCCGGCCGCTCGCGTTGGATCACCGCGTTTCGTAAAAACTCCACCGTCTTGGCTTCCACGGCGCGCCTTCCCGGCCCCTTGAATGATCTGATCAGATCGTTTGCGGCTGCTTCGACGGCAACGACGTGTTGAAACGTTCTCGTGAGCGCCCGTGAAAATAATCCAACGCCGGCATATAAATCCCAGGCGATTGAGCCTTGTCGCCCAACTGTTACGATCCGGACAAGCTCATCGATGAGGAAACGATTGACCTGGAAGAAGGCGCCCCGACCTACCCAATAGTCTTCGCCGGCTGTGTCATACCTCAACCCCTCGGCTCCCCAACTCTCCATTTGGCGAGGGTTTCGCCTTCGTCGTTGCGGTCCTGCGAGCGAGAGCAGGAAGGACGTGGCGCTTGCCAGCTCGGGCACGACTTTCTGCATCTGCTCGCACAACGCTTTCAGGCCAACTTGCGATTTCCCCGCAAAGATTGTCATCTGTAGTTTCTTTTCGTCGGCAGTGGTGAAGAACTCCACTTCGAGCGCATTGCTAACCAACTGCGCTGCAGTACAGCCCTCTCCTGCTACTCGGAGGAATGCTTCAGTTGCACGCCACAGCAGCGGAGCCAGAATCGGACACTCGCGGATCGGAAGAAACTCATTCGAGCCACGGCGGTTGTAGCCCGCCTTCAACGTTGCATCCCATTCGGCAATCCGAAGCCGCGTTCGATTTCGGTAAGCCCAGGGCTCGCCTGCGTGAGCCTGGATCGCAGGCAGTCCCGTTAAACCTTCTCGCTCCAGCGTCTCCTGCAAAATAGATGTCTTCATCTGGAGTTGCGCCGGGTAGGCCGCGTGCTGGTATTGGCATCCGCCGCACTGCCCGAAATGGGAACATCTTGGGTGAATGCGGTCTTGCGAAGCCGTCAATACCTGAAGCAGAGAAGCCTCGCCGAAGGTGTCTTTTTGTTCGAGGAGACGAGCTTCGACGAGCTCTCCCGGCAACGTGAAGGGTACAAATACTGCCTGTCCTGCGGCTGCTCCTTCGGTTTGGTGAGCCAGCCCTGCACCCCCATAGACTGCCTTTTCAATTTGTAGCTTCATCCGTGACCCATATAGAAGAGGCTGAGTCTGGGCAGTTTGCGTGCATCGAGTATTTTTTTCTGAAGAAACTGCTGCTGCACCTGCTTAATCTGCACAGCCTTCATCTTGCCGCGATAGGGCGCGAGCTCTCTCGCTGCCTGTTCGCGTAATGCGACCAGCTCCTCTTCCGAGGCCGAGGTCAGGAGCGCCGCGAACATCTTCTCTTCGAGCACACTCAGCGTTCGGTCCAGCTCTTCAAGCGAAGGTACAGGCCCGACGCGCAATCCTGTAGTCAATGCTCTCAGACGTCCGCTCACTTCGATCGCCACGATATTTCCCGGAGGTACAAGGCTTGCCTCTTCAAGAATGCTGGCGTTCTGTTCTAAATATTTGACCACTCGTTCTGTCTCGAAACCGCTCTCCATCGCCTCGGGCGAGACTGCTGGTGCAGCCCCGATCGAGGCCTCCATCGCCTGTTCTATAGCCTCCATGACGCTCTGAGCACACCATACGAGGCCGTTGATCCTGCGGGCTCTGACAGCGGATCGCAGTGCCTTGGCATCGTGCTTGTCAAAGGCATTGTCGATGCCGCGCAATACCGCCTCCAAAGGGACACCAGCCTCGCGCCAGGTCTCAATCAGCGCCCAGTCGAGCGTGGAAAGCATCAGGAGCGAACCGCGGCGCTGCTGAAACCGCTCTTCGATCTCCGTGAAATAGTTGAAGTAGTTCTGCATCCGCTCTTCTACAGCTTAGCCCGCAGAGTCGGGCATGCCCAAACTACACTCCGCGCTTTCTGTGCCGGTCGAGATTACGTTCGTAGATGAGCCGCAGCCCGGTCAGAGTTAACATCTCATCCACTGCGCCGATATGCTTTGAGCCGCCCGCGATAAGTTTGGCAAGGCCGCCTGTGGCGACGGTTTTCGTCTCCGGACCCATCTCAGTGATCATGCGTGCGAGGATGCCATCGACGAGGCCGATATAGCCGTAATAGAGGCCGATCTGAATATTGTCGACGGTGCTGGTACCGATAACCTTCGCGGGCTTTTTGATGTCGGTGCGAGGAAGACGTGCCGCTCGCGAGAACAAAGCATCGGCCGAGATGCCGAGGCCGGGAGCGATTGCTCCGCCGAGAAACTCTCCCTTTTTGGAGAGCACATCGAAGGTGGTTGCTGTACCCATATCGACCACTATGCAGGGACCGCCGAAGCGTTCGAAGGCCGCGACACAGTTGACGATCCGGTCGGCGCCGAGTTCAACCGGATTATCGGTTAGCACTGGTATCCCCGTCTTGATGCCCGGCTCGACGAAGAGTGGCTTCACCTTGAAATAAAGCTCACATACCTGGCGCAGCGTTGAGTCCAACGGTGGCACAACGGACGAAATCGCAATTCCGTCGACCGATCCAATCTGTAAGCCTTTTAACTCAAATAGATTGCGCAGCAGGACCCCGAACTCATCGCTCGTCTGCACTGAGGGAGGAGTCGTAATGCGCCAGTTCGCTACCATCTCAGGTGTTGCACCCGGTCCTTCGAACTCGTTGGCGAGGCGGTAAAGACCAAGAACCGTGTTGGTATTGCCTACGTCGAGTGCCAGTAGCATTGCTGCTTCTCCCGTGTCGGTTACTGCGCGCGAACTCCACCCGAGAGTATGGTGTGCAGCACACCATCATCGCCAGCTACGCGCAGAAAGCCCCGTGGATCGAGCCCATCCGTCACGCCAGTATATCCGCCATCATCTTCAATACGAACGCGCTTACCGCGGATCCAGCTTGAGGCTGCAGCGAACCTCTCCAATAGAGCCGGGCTGGTCAGAGCCCCTCGCAACTCAACTTCGAGCAGCGCGACTTCCTTCATCAGCGCCTGTAGAAATTCAACGAAGATTCGCTCCCGTGGCCATAGTTTTCCGCTTTCGCGTCGCAAGGATGTGGCGAGCGTCTCCAATTTTCCCGGAAATATCCGGTGATTTACATTGATGCCCACGCCAATGACGGCGTAACGAAGCATTGCCGGGGATTCCGGCAGGGAAGCGAGAGAGGAGGTTTCCACAAGAATGCCCCCGCATTTTTTGTCGTCGATCAGAAGGTCATTTGGCCAGCGAATATCTGGTATCAAACCCGTAACCGCTCTGATAGCTGCCTGTGCCGCCAGACCCGTGGCGAGAGATAACCACAATGCATTGGCCAAGGTTATTCGAGGGCGCAAGAGAACGCTGAGGTAGAGGCCATCGCCTGCAACCGAGTGCCAGCCATGGTTGCTGCGGCCCCGGCCCGCGGTTTGTTCGTCCGCTATCCATACGCTGCCAAGAGGGGTGTCTGACTGTGCTGCTTCCACTGCGAGCGCGTTGGTTGATCCGACCGAGGCAAAATGATGAATTTTTCCTGCGAATGCTGTGTTGGCGACAGCGGCAGTAACGGCCTGAAGATCGAATGAGTTGGGCACGCGATCCTTAGTATCAGTAAATGTCTGCGGTGATCCGCATGCTGAGATCGGCTGCTGTGGCGGAGTGGGTGAGCGCGCCTACGGAAACGAAGTCGACGCCGGCGAGCGCGTACTTTCGGACTGTTTTCAGGTTCATGTTGCCGGAAGCTTCGATGGGGATACCGGGAAGGGCCGCGTGAATCTGCTTAACTGCTTTCTTTACTTGAGATGGAGTCATGTTGTCGAGCAGGATGGACTCTGCGCCGCCGGCGATGGCTTGATCCAGTTCGGCCTGGCTGCGGACTTCGACCTGAATCCATTGGCTTCCCTTGCGATTTGCGAGAGCGCGCTCAAGAACACCGGGGATGCCGCCGCCGAGGGATATGTGGTTGTTTTTGATGAGGATGCCGTCCTGCAGGTCGAGGCGGTGATTGACGCCGCCGCCACAGCAGACGGCGTACTTATCGAGCACGCGGAGGCCGGGGATGGTTTTGCGAGTGTCTAAGACCTTGGTTTTTGTGCCGCTTACGGCCTTGACGAATTCGTTGGTCAGTGTGGCGATGCCGCACATGCGCTGCATCAGGTTGAGGATGACGCGTTCGCAGGAGAGCAGGGCGGCGGCGTTGTGGCGAATGACGGCGAGGGTCTGGCCTTTTTTTACTTTGACTCCATCGAAGATTTCCGGATGGCTGATGACTTCGAAGCGGCCGACAGCGGTTAGGGACATTCTGGCAAAGATGTCTAGAAACCTGGGGATACAGCCGAGACCAGAGACGATGCAGGCCTGTTTGGCGACGATGGTGCCTGAGGCGCGGAGGTTGGGGGGAACGGTCAATGCGGTGGTGATGTCGTTAGCGACCCGGTCTTCGGCGAGGGCGGCTTCGAGAATGGCGCCTACCCGTTTGCTCTTCCAGTCCATGTAGTCATCCTAACCGGTTTTTTTCGGAGATTTTTTTTCTGGTGTGGTGGAGGGGCGAATTTTTGCAATTTATGGGCGTTTTTGGAGGGGTTTTGAAAAAAGTGAGGTGCAGAACGTGGTTTTTGGCTGGTAAATTCGTGGTGATTGGGTGGTGAATCGTGGTGGGAAAACGCTCTATTTCCGGCGGCGAAAAACATGCCACATTTTAAAAATAATTCTGTGGAAAAAGATCAGGGGGGCGTCCATCTGCCTGGCGTGAGCTCGAACTACGACGCCTCAACCCGAAACAGATCGCGCCTCAATCGAAGTATTTGATGAGGACCGCTTCGTTGCCGATTTCGTTGTAGATGAGCTCGTCGACGGTGCCGGCGGCGAGGAGGAGGCCGTAGCCTCCGGCGCGCATGCCTTCTTCTTCACGCTGGGGAATGTGGGCGGTGGTGTCGGTGGACGAGGGCGAGGCGGCGTGAGTGATGGATTCCTGGCGGAAGCCGGCGCCGGGATCGCGTACGCGGAAAACCATCGCGCGGGCGGTGCGGATGGCGGTGACCTCGACGACCTGTTCGGGGTTGAAGGCGGCGCCGTGCTCCATGGCGTTGATGAGGATCTCGCGGAGGGCTTGCAGGATGTCCTGTTTGGCGTCTTCGGGGAGTTGCGCGCTGAGCTCCTTGGCGAAGGACATGAGGCGTTCGGCGGTGATGAGGCGGCTGTTGACGCGGAGGGAGACCCAGCCGGGACGGGCGGAGAGGATCTCGATGTCGTCGCGCGACTGATTGTCGGAGGCGGCGCGGGTGGCGAGGTTGGCGATCTCGTGGCTGTCGAAGGGCGGGGTGAAGCAGGCGAAGACGCGGGCGCGGAGGGCGGCGATAACCTCGTCAGGCGTGCTGTGAGGGGCGAGGACGATGAACTTGAGGGCGGGGCGAACGGTGCGCATCTCTTCGAGGAGGGCGAGGGCCTCGGCGATGGCGGTGTCGGCGCTGGTGATGACGACGCCGAAGGAACGGATGCGAAGACGCTGGAGGGCGTCGGCATGGCCGGCGGCGTATTCGATGGGGAGGTCGGCGGCGGCGAGAGTATCGCCGACTTCGTGGCTGATGTGGTTGCGGCCTTCGATGATGAGGACTCGGCTCATAGCGTGTTTCGAGGCAGGGGACGAGTTTGATTTTAGATCATTGGCGATAGAAGACTTTGGGGCGGGAGGGGTGCAGCTGGATCTCCCGGGACAGGCTGAGCGCTTTGTGGGCTGGGCTGCGGGTTTCCGGGGTCACGCTGCGCGTGGAAGAAGGTCGAATTCTGTGAATTAGTTGAGACCGTCGAGGGCTTCGGCCATGGAATGCGTGGTGGATGCCGCACGACACGCCGGGACGCGTCGTGCGGCATAGTTTGAGACACGGTGCGGTTATCTTCTGCTCGCAGGAGGGACGATGCCGTTCATGCGCAGGTATTCCACCATCTGGCCATAGTGATCGTAAGAGTGGGCGACCACGTCGACAGCGAGCTGAAGGCGGGTCTTCTGCGCGAGAGGAATGGCCAGTGGCTGCACTACGTTTTCTCCATTGATAGAAGCTACGGCGCGATGCAGAGCTGCGAACGAGCCTTTGAGGTACTCGATGATCTGGGCTTTGGATCGTACGGAATCGGGGCCGGTCTCAGACTCCTGATCGCGAGTGGGCGTCTGCGCGAGGATGTACGCAGCCATACGATAGTTGTTAGCTGCGAGGTGCTTGACCTGTTGGGCGAAGGTGCGAGCACCGGCAAATTCGCCCAACGTCGGCGTGAAGGCGTACTTGTCTTCGGGCATGGCATCGGCGGCGGAGGTCACCTCCTTTTCCGTGTTGGTGATCCAATAGTCGAGCGATCCGCTGATTGTGGGCGCAGCCTGGGCCAGTACAACGTGACCGGTCATAACTAAAAACAGGCACAATAAAATTCGAGAGACGATTTTCATAGCCAGCTCCTTGGGAATCAGTTTTCCTGCACTGGAACAAACGCACGAGCGGAGACACCGACGGCTCGACGCGCAGAAAAGCGGGTTTTTCTAGGAGACTGGAGGACCGCGATCGGTCTGTGGAGAGCCGATCGAGGACACAAGGATGGTTGAGTCGGACGAAGGCGAAGCGTTGCCGTGCGGGTTGCTGAACGGACTTGCAATCGCAAATCCGCGAAGCTCCGCAAACTGAAATTGCGCCAAGTCGCGCAGGCTGCACTGGCCCTGCTGCGATTTCAGGGTGTGGATGCATGCGGAGTCTTGGGCTGTCGATGCGCCGGATCTCTTCCGGGCACAGGCCGCACGCGCTCCCGGGTGGGAACAGGAGTTTTTCGCGCTGCTGCTCGCTGCCGTCATCCCTGTCGCGCAACCGAAGGTTGAGATGGCGATCATAACGGCCAGAAACGCGGAGATGATGGAAACGCGGCGCACAGGATTAGTCTCTTGGACGAGGATGTGGCTGAAAGGTCAGTGAGCGATAAGTCTAGCCCAGAGCGTCGAGGGCAGCTTTGGTTCTGTCGTGGAGGGTTTTGGTCTCGGCGTATTGCTTGCGGAGGCCTTCGACGATGTGGGCGGGGGCTTTGGCGATGAAGGCTGGGTTGTTGAGCTGATTTTCGGTTGAGGCGAGGATTTTTGCGAGCCTGGTTAATTCTTTGGTGAGGCGTTCGCGTTCGGCGGGGATGTCGATCTGGCGTTCGTAGAGGACGGCTACGTCGAAGTCTGGAGTGCTGCGGGTGGGGGCGTCAAAAATGGGTTTTGCGAATTCGGCTATGGACTCAACCCGAGCCATTCGTTTGAGCATCTCTTCATTGGCGTGAACGAGAGAAATAATTTTGGGTGCGGCGTTTAGTTGGATGGGGGTGGATTCTTTTTCGGGGACGCCTAGTTCTTTGCGGAGGGCTCGGATGGTGGTGACGAGGTCTTGCAGGGTCTTCATTGCGCTTTCGGCGACGGGGTCGGCAGGGAAGTCGGCGGGTTGTGGGTAGCGGGTGAGGGCGATGGATTTAGCTGGAGGCGCGTCGTTGTGGAGGGCATGCCAGATCTCTTCGGTGATAAAGGGCATGAAGGGGCTAAGGAGGCGGAGGGAGGTTTCGAAGACGGCTGTTAGGGTGTTTAAAGCTGCTTTGGCGGCTTGCTTGTCGTCGTTCTCTCCGAGGTTGAGGCGGAGTTTGACGAGTTCAAGGTACCAGTCGCAGAGGTCTCCCCAGAAGAACTGATAGATGTGGTTGGCGGCTTCGTCGAAACGGTAATCGGCGAGAGAGCTGTTGACTGCGGCAGAGGTTTGGGAGAGGCGGGTGAGGATCCAGCGGTCTTCCACTGGAATTTGTAGGGATCCAACCCACATCTCAGAATCGAGATGTGGGGCACCTGGATTTGCGCCCGCACCTGGCGAAGACGGTCTCGCTTCGCTCGATACCCCACCCTTCGCAAAGTGCGCGAAGGATGGGGCACCCGGTTCGGTGGATGGGGCACCCGGATTTTTGATTGGGTTGAGAGCTTCGGAAAGTCTGGTCAGGTCGATGGTGATGCCGGCTTCTTTGGCGCGGTCGATGTTCATGAAGAGGAAGCGGGCGGCGTTCCAGATTTTGTTGGCGAAGGCGCGGTAGCCTTCGGTGCGGGCTTCGGAGAAGGCGATGTCGGAACCGGGCGAGGCCATGGAGGCGAGGGTGAAGCGGACGGCGTCGGTGCCGAAGCGCTCGATGATGTCGATGGGGTTGATGACGTTGCCCTTGGTCTTGGACATCTTCTCGCGGTTGGCGTCGCGGACGAGGCCATGGATGTAGACCTCTTTGAAGGGGACTGCGTTTGCGAGATCGCGTTTGCTGCCGTCGGGCATGGGGACGTCGAGGGTGAAGTGGCAGCCGAGCATGATCATGCGGGCGACCCAGAAGAAGAGAATGTCGAAGCCGGTGACGAGGAGCGTGGTGGGGTAGAAGTTCGCGAGGTCGGCGGTGATCTGCGGCTTGCCGTCTGCGCCAGCGTTGGGCCAGCCAAGGGTGGTGAAGGGAAGCAGGCCGGAGGAGAACCAGGTGTCGAGGACGTCGGTCTCCTGAATGATGTCGGCGGAGTTGCACGTGCCGCACCGGGTTGCGGTTTCGCGAGAGACGGTAATCGCGTTGCAGGATTTGCAGTGCCATGCGGGGATGCGGTGGCCCCACCAGAGCTGGCGGGAGATGCACCAGTCGTGGATGTTGGTCATCCACTCGAGGTAGATCTTTTTGTACATCTCGGGGGTGAAGTTGATTGCGGGTTTCCGGCCGTCGATCGATTCGACGGCGTCGATGGCGTTTTGCGCGATGGATTTCCCGCCGGTGTTGGGGGTTTTGTTGACGGCGAGGAACCATTGCAGGGAGAGGCGCGGCTCGATGACGACGCCCGTGCGTTGTGAGAGGCCGATGGTGAGGGTGTGATCTTTGATGGATTCGAGGAGGCCTTGCGCATCGAGGTCGGCCACGATCTTTTCGCGTGCGGCGTAGCGGTCGAGGCCATCGTACGGCGAGCCGGGGAGAGTGATGTGCGCGGTCTCGTCGAGGATGCTGGGTGCGGCGAGGTTGTGACGCTGGCCGATGGCGAAGTCGTTGGGGTCGTGGGCGGGCGTGACTTTGACGGCTCCGGTGGCGAACTCGGGTTTGGCCCAGTCGTCGGCGAGAATGGGGATTTCGCGCGGTGGCGCGCCCTTGATTTCTGTGAGAGGGACACGGACTTTTTTGCCGATGAGTGCGGTGTAGCGTTCGTCGGTGGGGTTGACGGCTACTGCGGTGTCGCCGAGCATGGTCTCGGGGCGGGTGGTGGCGACGGTGATGGAACCGGTGCCGTCGGGCAATGGGCCGTCGGCGAGGGGATATTTGATGTGGTAGAGCTTGCCGGTGCGCTCTTCGTGCTCGACTTCGAGATCGGAGACGGCGGTCTGGATGCTGGGGTCCCAGTTGACGATGTAGGCGCCGCGATAGATGAGGCCCTGCTCGTAAAGGCGAATGAAGGCTTCTTTGACGGCGACGGAGAGGCGGTCGTCCATGGTGAAGTACTCGCGCGACCAGTCGACGGAGGCGCCGAGTCGTTTCATCTGGTCGAGGATGGCGCCGCCGTAGAGTTTGCGCCAGCACCAGACGCGCTGGGTGAAGGCTTCGCGGCCCATCTGTTGCCGGGTGGCGCCTTCCTCTTTGAGCTGGCGCTCGACCATCATCTGGGTGGCGATGCCGGCGTGATCGGTGCCGGGAATCCAGACGGCGAGGTCGCCCAGCATGCGGTGCCAGCGGGTGAGGATGTCCATCTCAGTCTGATTGAGCATGTGGCCCATGTGGAGGCGGCCGGTGACGTTGGGCGGCGGGAGGAGGATAGTGAACTTGTCGCCTTTGTTCTGCGTACTTTCGGGGGTTGGGACGTCAAATAGACGTTCCTTGACCCAGTACTCGGCCCAGCGTTCTTCGATGACGGACGGATCGTAGGCTTTCGGCAGTTCTTTCGCGAGTTCGGGGCTGCTGGATTGTTCGCTCATGCGTGATTTAAGGGTAGCATTGAGGCGTTGCGGCATGAGTTTTGGGCTGTGAGGTTCCGTTTGACAAGGTCTTAGATTTTTCCGAGAGGTTTTGTATGGGTCGATGGTTGCTTGCTATGGGGTTGGTCTTTTTCGTGACATTGCCTTCTTTCGCGCGCTCCACCGACAACCGCGCCGGCATTGGAAACGACATTACGATCGCAGCGGGGGAGACGGCGGGCGATGTTGCGTGCATGTTCTGCGATGTTCATGTCCACGGGGAGATCCGCGGCGATGTCGCGGTGATGTTCGGCAAGGTGGAGGTCGATCCGGGGCGGAGCATCTCGGGCGATGTGGCGACGCTGGGCGCGGATTTGAATCTTGGGCCTGGGGCATGGGTCGGCGGGGACCTGGCGATGGCTGCCGGGGATGTGAATGCCGGTCCGGGAGCGATGATTCACGGCTCGAGGACGGTGCTGCCGGGACGTATGTGGCTGCTGGTTCCATTTGCGCCGCTGCTTATCGTGATTGGCTTGATCTGGTTGATCGTGTATCTGGTGCGGCGCAGCCGGTATCGGTTTCCTGTCTATCCGCAGGGCAGGGGTTTTTAGGGAGTTGTCAGGTACAGGTTGTCCGTTGCAGGTTGGATGCGTTCTTGTTGGAGGGAAATTGCTGGCACGTGCGCTTCGCAGCTTCGTTTTACCGCTTCTAATCACGGTTGGGGCGTTCGGTCAGACTCCGGGTAACCGTGCCTATATAGGGCAGGATGTTTTTGTCGGTTCCGGCCAGCAGGTGCATAACGCAACCTGTCTGTTCTGTTCGGTGCAGGTGGAGGGCGATCTGACGGGGCACGTTTTTGTGCTGTTTGGAAGCCTGAACGTCAGTGGGCAGATTCGGGGAAGCGCCACGGTGATAGGGGGAAACGCCGTGGTCGACTCGCAGGCGCGGGTTGGCGGCGATACGACTGTGCTGGGCGGCAACGCGGTCTATGAGACGGACGAATCGCTATCGGGCAGCGTGTATGTGCTGGGCGGACACCTCTCGCATGTCTCGAAGCCAGGCGGAGAGGGGGCGCACCGGATCTCGGTGGGGCCGTTATTTTTCTGGCTGCTCGCCGTAGTTGTGCTTCTTCTGCTTTTGTTTACGGTTGTGCCGCGGGTTCGGCGCCGTCCTGCTGTTTATCCTTCCTCCGTGAAGGGATGACTGACGGGCAACAGAGATAACGCAACCAACCGGCCGAAAAAAATACGCGATAAAAAGGGACGCAACCGGTCTGGCTGCGTCCCTTTTTTTGTTGCCGTACCGTGTTCGGAGTTAGAAGGGGTTCAGCTTGGAAAGACCCTTCTTCTTCTTGTGTTTGCTGGAAGACTCGTCGCTCTTGTCGAATTCGGGCTTGGGATTCTTTCCATTGGCATTGGGAGTCTGGGCGGCGGGCTGCGGTTTCCCGTCAATGTCATTGACTTGATCCGGCACGGCTGCGGGTTTCTCCGCGGCGGGCAGTGGAGCTGCGTTTTCCGGTCCTACCGCCTTGAGACCACCGTCGGCGGCGGGCTTTGCGGCTGCGCCTGTATTCGCGCCCGGAGTCAGAATTTCGACACCCATGCTGTTGCCAGTTGCGGCGGGCGCGGGGGTGTTGCCCTGGATGTTGGTTACGACGGCCGACCCGGTTGGGACAGCCGCATCCGCCTTGGGAACGTCCTGAAACTGGAGTGGCGCTGCCGGAGCTGCGGGGGCAGAGGCAGCAGGCCCGCCGGCGTCAGCAGCCGCGGCGGTTGCGGATGAATCAGCTACTGCCGTCGGCTTGGAGCTGGTTGGCGCGGCGGCAGTCCCCGATCCCGGAGGCGTGAAAGCTTCCTTGAAATCGTTCTGCATCTGGTTAGTGATGTGCGGCGCGAGGGTAGGGGTGGGATCGGACAGGGTGGGGTCGCCGTCGCGTGCGGCAGGCACTGTGTCCGGCCGGTGCATGACCAGCAGAATCGCGCGATCCTGCAGACGATACTGCCTTCGGCTGTTTTCGAGCGCGAGGCTGGCGGCAACCTGCGCGGGAGTGGGCGCGGGAATTGGAACGTTCATGGCGTCGAGGCGGTCGCGGGCGTCTTCGACGTGAGACGAGGCCGAGTGTTCGAGAATGACTTTGGAGTAGGCGGCAATCGCCAGATCGTCGTAGGTTTTTTCGAGCCTTGCCTTACCTGCTTCGGGCAAATTTTTCATGGAACGGAAAAAACGGGCTTCCGTCTCATAGGCGTCGCCGAGGCCGATCAGGACATCGTCCATGCGACTGTATTGCGGATAGGTATCGACGACGGTCTGATAGCGTGCGATGGTCGCCGCCCAGTTGCTGTGAGTGGCGTAAAAGGCGGCGATCTCCGACTCGCGCGAGGCCATGACCTCCTGCACCTCGCGCAGGCGCTGCTTGGCCTGGGGCACCAGGGTCGACTCGGGAAACTGCTGCAGCATGAGGCGGTACTCTTCTTCCGCGTGAACGGCCTTCGAGTAGTCGCGGTCGGGCTTGTCCATCTGGCGGAAGTAGATGTCGCCGACGCGCATCTGGGCTTCGGCGGCCTCGGGCACGTTGGGAAAGAAGGTGATGAAGTCCTTGTACTCCTGCTCGGCCTGGGTGAGGGCCGCGGTGCCGCCTTCTTTGTACCAACTGTCGGCGATGGCGAGCTTGGCTTTCATCTGATACTGCGAATCGGGATAGGTGTTGAGCAGGGTCTGGAGATCGAGGCGGGCTACGTCGAAGTGGCCGCGCTTGGTGGCGTCGACGGCCTTGTCGTAGAGGACCTTGTCGGGCAGGCCGGCATCGACGGGAGCAATCTTCTTTTCTTTGCGCAGCTCCTGTTTGGTGTCCTTGGACTGGACGACTTTGTCATCCTTTTTCTTGTTGAGAGGCGCGGAGAGGGTTATGCTTTCCTGCGGTTTTCCATCGGCGCCCGTCGTGGTTTGGGAGGAGCCGGTTACCTGGGCGGACGCGGTGGCGGCCACGAAAATCAGACCGGCGAGTGCGGCGGCCGGTACGCCGGGAAACCAGATGTTTGGGAAGAAAGAACGGTTGTTCATCAGCAAAATAACCCCATCGGCCTCGCGCAACGACCGCGCTCAGGCTGGTTTTATTCTAAATGCCCCGCCGGATTTATGCCGGGGAGGCGGCTCGCGCCAGTTGGAGGAATTGCCTGGCGTTTTGCTCGGTTTTGCCGGGGGCAAAGATCGCCGACCCGGCGACTAACATGTCCGCTCCTGCTTCGACCACGCTGGCGACGGTGTCGTTAGCAATCCCGCCGTCGACTTCGATGCGAAAGTTGAGTCCCATCTCGTCGCGGAGTTCGGCGAGGTGTGCAATCTTGTCGAGGGCGAGAGGAAGAAACTCCTGGCCGCCGAAGCCGGGATTGACGCTCATGACGAGCACATGATGCACGATGGGAAGGACTTCGATGAGGGTCTCGACCGGAGTGGCGGGGTTGATGACGACGGCGGGCTGCATTCCGTGAGAGGCGATGTGCTGGAGGGTGCGATAGAGATGGCGGCAGACCTCCTGGTGGACAGACATCATATTTGCGCCGGCCCTGGCGAAGTCCGGAATGAAATCATCGGGATTTTCGACCATCATGTGGCAGTCGAGAGGAAGCGTTGTGATGGGGCGGAGGGCCTTGACCATGGCTGGGCCGAAGGTGATGTTGGGGACGAAGTGGCCGTCCATGACGTCGACGTGGACGATGGTGCCGCCACCGCGCTCGGCTGCCGCGACTTCGTCGGCGAGATAGGCGAAGTCGGAGGCGAGGATGGAGAATGCCAGTTCGATCACTTGGAGATTGCTCCTGAGAGTGAGTTTATCAGCGCGACGAAAGGGTAAAGAACATCAACTTGTTCTCTTTGCGGTTCTTCGCAGGTGTACTCCCACAAGGAGGCAAGTACCCAAGGTAAGGCGGCACAGACCATTGTGAAATAGAATCCCGTTTTTGAGGCCCAGTGGATATCCATCCCCAACGATCCTAAAAAGATGCCGAGAAGAGGCAGCGTCAAGAGCACGATCAAAGGTGCCAGTATAAGAAAAGTTCCAACCTTTATTCGCCATCTTTGCATACGTGCTGACCCCTTTGGAACTTTAGTCACTGTCACTTCAATTTTAACTTGCTAACGATTCTTCGGCACAACCGGCACTGTTCTTTCGACATCGGGGCGGCCCTCGTGGAGGATTTTTGTTTTTGCTGCTTTGGCTGCTTCGCGATTGGTGTCGGCCATGGGTTTGGGCTCGCCGATGACCATGCGGGCGGC
>DATAVY010000045.1:0-4854 GCA_036267495.1 Edaphobacter sp. | reverse complement strand
TCCCCTCGGCGTCGGTGCGGTCATCCCGCCGTGGAATTTTCCCTTCGCCATCATGGCCGGCATGACCGCCGCAGCGATCGTCTGCGGCAACACTGTCGTCCTCAAGCCATCGACCGATGCGCCCACCATCGCTGCGCGCTTTCTCGATGTACTCGAAGAGGCTGGCATGCCGCCAGGCGTCGTAAACCTCTGCCAGGGCGGTCCCGCCGTTGGCCGCGCGCTGGTCGACCATCCCAAGACGCGTTTCATCGCCTTCACCGGCTCCAAGGCCGTCGGCCTCGAGATTCACGAGCGCGCTGCGAAAACGCAGAAAGGGCAGATCTGGATCAAGCGCACAGTGCTCGAGCTTGGTGGCAAGGACTCGATCATCGTCAGCGCCGATGCCGATATCGATGCCGCCGTCGAAGGCGTCGTCGCATCCGCTTTCGGATTCAACGGGCAGAAATGCTCCGCGTGCTCCCGCGCCATCGTCGAAGATCCTATCTACGACGCCTTCCTCGAACGCATCGAGGCCCGCGTGGCCGAGATCAAGATCGGCGACCCGGTCGAAAACGTCTACATGGGCCCGGTCGTGAACGAGACCGCAGTGAAGCGGATTCTCAACTACATCGATATCGGCAAAAGCGAAGGCCGTGTCCTCTCCGGCGGCAAGCACATCGACAAAGACGGCGGCTATTACATCCAGCCCACCGTGATTGCGGATGTCGCGCCCACCGCGCGCATTGCGCAGGAAGAGATCTTCGGTCCGGTGCTCGCCGTCATTCGCGTGAAGGACTACGAAGAAGCGCTCGACGTTGCCAACAACACCGAGTACGGCCTCACCGGCTCGGTCTACACCGCAGACCGCCGCAAGCTCGACCACGCCAGCCGCGCCTTCCAGGTCGGCAACCTTTATTTCAATCGCAAGAGCACCGGGGCCATGGTCGGCGCCCATCCCTTCGGCGGCTTCAACATGTCCGGTACCGATTCAAAGGCTGGCGGCGCGGATTATCTATTGCTCTTCACCCAGGCAAAATCGGTGGCGGAGAAGTTGCGCTAAGCGAGCGGTTGCGTCGGTGGAGCAGTAGCGGACAGCTTCCCCTGGCTCAAATCGGTCGGTCGAACATTTATCAGAGATTGCATTCAGAAGGCGACTAGCCGGTACGAATCGGCTCCTCGGTGAGTGACTCGGCGATTTAGCGCCAAATGACGAAAGTGCGCCGGACTTACTAAGATCCCACCTCCCGCGAAGTTCAAATCTGTCGCTTAGCTAGCTCGAAGTGCTTTCGCGCCCGGGTAGGCTGTCATGCGCTAAAACGAAATACTTGCCGCATTCTGCGCCTACATGCAAGATGTTGGAGTGAAAGAACTGGCTCCGGGCACGCTGCTCGGGCACTACAAGATCGTCCGCAGGTTGGGCCAGGGCGGCATGGGCGTGGTCTACGAGGCGGTCGACCAGAAGCTTGGCCGCCATGTCGCCGTCAAGCTCCTCGCAAATGCTGCTGACGCACCCGCCACCCGCGACGGCGACCTTGCGCTGGAGCGTTTCTGGCGCGAGGCCCGCGCTGCTTCTTCGCTGAATCATCCCGGCATCTGCATCATCCATGAACTCGATGAGACCGCGGCGCCGCCGTTCCTGGTCTTGGAGCTGCTTGAAGGCAGCAGCCTGGAAAAGCTCTATCGCGGCCACGCCATGCCGTACCCCAAGCTGGTCGCGATGGGCATACAGCTGGCCGACGCGCTGGACGCCGCTCATCGCAAGGGGATTTTGCACCGCGACATTAAACCGGCCAACATCTTCATCACCAGCTCGGGCCAGGCCAAGCTCCTTGATTTCGGCTTGGCGAAACTCGATGAGGCCTGCGTTGGCTCCGACGCCTCGACCGCGGTAATCCCGTTCACCGATTCCGGTTCCGCAGTCGGCACCGTTGCCTACATGTCCCCGGAACAGGCGCGCGGCGATCCGCTGGACCTGCGCAGCGACCTCTTTTCGCTCGGAGTTGTTCTCTACGAAATGGCGACCGGGCAGCACCCATTCAGCGGGTCCACGACGGCTGTGGTCTTCGATCGCATTCTGAACCATCCTCCTCCGTCACCAATTTCGCTCAATGCGGAACTCCCCGCAGAGTTTGAAAACATTTTGAACAAAACGCTGGAGAAAGACCGGGAGCTTCGCTGCCAGTCTGCCGCCGAACTTCGCGCCGACCTGAAGCGCCTGCAACGCAAGAGCAGCGCCGGCAGTGTAGCGGCGACACCTGCTGTTCCCCCGACTTCGCCACCCGCGGCTTCCCCTCCACAGATCCAAACTTCGCAGAACCCGCAAGAGTCAAACGCAGGCGGCATCGCCGCGCCTGGCGCGGGCCAGGGGCGAAGACCCACTGTCGCGTTGGCGGTGTTGGTTGTTCTCGGGATTGCCGGGTTTGTGGGGTGGCGCTTCTGGCCGCGTCCCCGTCCCTTCGCCGCAGTTTCCGTTGAACAGATCACCAATATCGGGACCATCGAAAGGATCGCACTGTCAGCCGACGGCCGTTTCCTGGCCGAAGTGAAGAACGACAAGGCGCAGCGCACGCTTTGGGTGAGGAACACAGCCACCAACACTGAAACCGAGATACTGAGCGCATTCGCGCTTGATTATGTCGGACTCACCTTCTCACCGGATGGCAATCGTCTATATTTCACCCGTGCAGCCCCGGAGAACGAATCGGATCGCGATCTGTATGTGATGTCGGTTTTTGGGGGAACGCCAAGGAAGCTGATCGCGGACATCGACAGCGCGATAAGCTTCGCGCCGGATGGCAACAGGTTCACTTTCCTCCGCTGGTTACCGGATCAGAAAGACAATTTCTCCGAGATCCATATCTCTGACAAAGATGGCGGCAACGATCAACTTCTTAGTTCGACAGCGGAGGAGGCGCAAGCGCCCGTCTGGTCGCCGGACGGAACCCGCATCGCGTGGCTTCAAACGGTAGCCGGGACGACCAGGATAGCGCTAAAGGTAATGAAGATATCTTCGAAGAAGCTCACGACCGTATCGCCGCCAGCGGGAATTTTCTGGGTGAACCCCGGTGGCGCCTATACGACGCTTGCCTGGATGCCCGACAGCCTTCATCTGCTGGCGCTTTATTACAAGCAGCACAGCGACCGCGCGCAGATCGGCGTCATCACGGCGCCATCCGGGGAATTCCATTCGGTAACCAACGATGTAAATTCATACAGCGAGTTGGCGCTCTCCGGCAACGGACGCACCCTCGCCACGGTGCTCACCAATGTCGATTCGAGCATCGCTATGTATGGACCCGATGGCGGTGAACCGATCTCGACGTTGCCGCTGAGGATTACGCCGAAGGCCATCGCCTGGGCCATGGAGGACCGTCTCCTCTATATAGTTGGAGGTTTGAGTATCGGAACCGTCGATCGAGGGACCGGGAGCGTGCAGAGCTTCGATACTGGCGAGATCACCCCCGGAGACTTCATCGCCTCGTGCCCCGACGGCCACATTTTGTTCACCGGATTCCCGAAGGGCGGTAGCGAGCCACGTCTCTTCCGCATGAAAGCGGACGGAGGAGAGATCGCTCAACTCACGAACAGCGGATTCGCGCGATCTCCAAGTTGTTCCGCCGACAGCCAGAAGGCGTATTTCAGTACGGGAAGCGACGTCAACGTTGCCTTGTGGAGCATCCCTGTCTCCGGAGGGACGCCGAAGCAGCTGGTTTCACCGGTAAATTACGCCGAGGCAGCGGTATCACACGATGGAACACAGGCAGCTCTTTTCGCGCTTCGGGAACAAAAAATTTGCGTCATTATCACTGACCTGGGCTCCGGGCGAATGCAAGCACCCTTCTTCATCGATCAGAGCCTGGCGAATCTTTCTAAGTTTTCGCCAGACGGCCGGGCCATCGTAAGCGACGCCCTCCGGAGTGGCGGGATTACTTTGCTGTATCAGCCCTTGGATGGCTCTACTCCCTATATGCTCTTCAACCCGGCGCCTGAGACGGTCAACGACTTTGACTGGTCTCCCTCCGGCAAGCAGCTGGCGGTGGCACGTTTGAAGTCTAGCTCCGATGTGGTGCTAATCATCGACCAGGCTGGCAAGGAAACGCGTTAGAGGCTTGCTTGAAGGACCCTGCGACAGGATCGCCTGGTCCCGCAGGAGTCTGGACTACTGGTAAAGTCGACTCTCAGTTGTTGCCAACAGGGCGAGCCACTCATTCATCTAAGCCAGTCTCCGCAAGTTGAGTAACTGCAAGCGCAAGAGCCAGCGATCCATCCCAGGTTTTGAGCGGCAACAGGCTCCAATACTCGTCACATCTATCCAACCTGCGACAATTCCCAAATCGGCCCATCTTCGAGACCAAGTAACAATAACCAGCACCATTCCTGCCGGTTTATCCCACTCAATTCGCTACACTGGAAATAGAGAGTCAAAGAACAAACGTCACCCAAGCGGTGGCGTTTTCATTTTTTCGGGTGCACATCTTCGCAGAGATGTGGATAACTGTCTGCACACAAGCACCGGCACGCTGGCTAAACTCTTTGGAATGACGAATTAACCAGTAAGCTCTTTAGAAAGACGAATTTGGCCCTCGGGAGGCCACCTATCTTAAAGCAGCAGCAGGAGTTACAAGTCACCCCCCGGTGACGGGAGGGGGTGGGCATCGTCGTGTCAAGCTCGCGAGGAGACGTTATTGGGTCTCAGGATTTTGCTCGAACCGCTCCCAGGAGCACGTCCCTCGAGGCGCCTCAAACACTGCCGAAACCAAAATAAAAGCCCTCCTTGCGGAGGGCTATCGGAATGGCCGAAGTGGTGCTTTGTGCGCTTTTGATCTATGCGCTGCGCATCTGTAATGTGTTGGTGGCCGTCTGGATGCCATTGGC
>DATAVY010000044.1:0-4414 GCA_036267495.1 Edaphobacter sp. | reverse complement strand
CATGACCGAAGCCGCAATCGAAGTCACGCGCTTCTGGTTCGAAGATCTCAACCAGCCCGTCCTCCGCATCAAAAAGGCCCGCGACAACGCCGCCTCCCGCGCCATCTCTCTCCGCCAGGGCATGCGCTGTATCCTTGAGACAGAGGACGATTTCGTCTCCGGGCGGCTGCCAACCGAGATATGGGAACTCACCGTCGAAGAGTGGCGCAATCCCGCTCCCAAGACGGCAAATCCCCAAACCAGGCGCTAAAAAGCAATCGATGGGCGTTGACTCCAGCCGCTATCTCGCAGAAAACGAAAGTCATACCATCGGTTCAACCTCCGCGCGACCGCCTTTCGCACCCGAACCTGCAAATTTCGCAACTAGTCCCGATAAAAATCGTCTTATCTATTGACTCTTCTTAAATCAAACCTTGATCGGAATCCCCTGTTTGCGAACTTTCTTCTCCATAGCAATTCTCTGTGCCGCGCTCCACGTCTCAGCCCAGCAGCCGGCTCAGCCTGAAACGCTCCAACAAACCCTCCCCGACGCGCCATCGCAGCTTCTTCTCGTCGCTGCAAGCCCCTCCCCCGCCGCCGAGTCCTCCTCCTCTCTCAATTCCAACGACTCCAACAATTCCAACGACCCCTTCGACTATTCTTTCTACCCGGCGGGCCACGCCCCCCAGACCTCCAGTCAGGACTCCGCCGCACAAAACCCCAAAGACAGCGACAAGCCCAGGCCCAATAAATCCGCCGTCCTCGATGCCAACGGTAACCCCATCCCCCTCGAGCGCCAGCAGCCGCAGCGCATCCTCGGCTTCATGCCCAACTTCCGCTCCGTCTCCGCCGGCTCCAAGCCCCACCCTCCCGGCTGGAAGTACAACTTCACCGTCGCCAGCCATCAGGCCCTCGACTACTCCACCTTTGTCTTTCTCGGCCTCACCTCCCTCACCGCCGAAGGCCTCAATCAGCATCCCGCCCTAGGCAAAGGAGTCCCCGGTTTCTACGCCTACACCTGGCGCGGCTTCCTCGATAAAACCGACGGCACCTATCTCTCCGCCTGGCTGCTCCCCAGCCTCCTTCACGAGGACACCCGCTTCTACCCGCTCGGCCACGGCCACAACGTCGCCGTCCGCGAGCTCTACATCATCAGCCGCCAAGGCGTCGCCCGCACCTACGGCGGAACCCAGACCCCCAACATCGCCGGCCTCGGCGGCAAGGTCCTCACCCAGGTCATCTCCCGCAACTACTATCCCTCCTCCGCCACGACATTCGAAGTGCTAGCCGAAAAGTTCGGCTACTCCGTCATGCGCGACGTCATCTTCTCCAACATCCGCGAGTTCTATCCCGATATCGCCGCCCACTACATCCGCAAACACCGCGAAAAAGTTGCGCGCCTCGCCGCAAATGACGCAGCCCAAAGCCTGACTCAGAGCGGCCTCCGCTAATCTACGGGAAAACCATTCGCCGCACTTGCGTTCGTCATTCTGAGCCTATCGAACGTTTGTCATTCTGAGCGCAGCGAAGAACCCCCGCATTTTGCTGTTGCTTCTGCTGTTGTTTTTGACTCTCTGGTCGTCATTCCCGAACGGAATTTGCTTCTCGCCCTCATCCTGACAATTGCTTCTTAGGATTAAGTATTGCCTTTTGTCTTCGAGTTAGAGCCGGGCTTCAGAGGGCGCTGAAAAGCCCGCTCTGCATAAGGGCGCGGCTTCACAGGCTGCGAAAAAAGTCGTTGTTTTGAAGGAGCGCGACTTCTAACACCTCAGATGATTTTCTCTGACCGCAGCGGAAAAGTCGTTTTTTGAAGGAGCGCGACTTCTAACACCTCAGATGATCCTCTCTGACCGCAGCGGAAAAAGTCGTTGTTTTGAAGGGGTGCGACTTCAGTCGCGCCATAACTGCTCACACCGCATCGCGACTTTAGTCGCCGAGGGAATCTCCGGGCAAAATTGGCGTTTTCCGCAGCCTGTTTGTTGGAACCGACGACGCACGTATCCTGCGCGTTGATCCTGACGGCACGCAGCAAGTCCTGACAGGTTTCGACGCCGTAGCGGGTCGAGACAAGTGGTTCGCCGGATCGATGATCGTCGACGGCAAGCGGATGGGGCCGCCGCTTGGAATTCGTTCCATGGCGTCGACCTGCGATGGTGCCGTGCTTCTGGCCAACGTCCACGTTAGCGGAGTTCCGCGATCAACCGATTCCGGCCTGACCTGGCGGCCCACGATTGATATCGAGAGCGATGTTCATCAGGTCTGTGCCCACCCAACCCGGCCCGGCATCGTGATAGCGGCGGCGGCGGTGGGTCTTTGCATCAGTCGCGACGCCGAAACGACATGGACTATCGAACACCAGGGACTTCACGCCCACCATTGTTCTGCCGTTGCTTTCGGGAGAAACGACATTTTTGTGTCGGCATCCACCGACCCCTTTGCGGCGCAAGGCGCAGTTTATCGACGCCCGATCGACGGCAGCGGTCCGCTGCAGCCGTTGAGCGTAGGCATGCCAAAATGGACCGATGGCAAGGTGGATACCGGCTGCATGGCAACCCGGGATGCCATGGTCGCCGTGATCGACCGGTCGGGACGCCTTTACCTGTCGCATGACGACGGTGATTCCTGGTCATATCCATTGGACCGGCTGCCTGTTCCAAGCGGGCTGCACATCGGTTGACCTCATCACCTCACGCAACGCGATCCCCTACAGCTTCGCCCAACCTCACACCGCGCCGGAATCAGGAATCGTTCAGTCGCATTGAGGGTCGTGCCCGTCGCGCCCGGATGGAATTTTGGCTACTGACCACCAGTGTCTATAACTGAGAACATTCCACCCAGGGTGTTTGAGATCGAATACACATATCTACCCTTTGACTCCAGGAATATCGGATAAGAAGTTGCCGGAAGAGATAGGTATCCATCCACACTCGGAGAAGTTGGATTGGACACATCCACTACCGCTACCGATGAATTTGTATAACATGCCACATACGCCGTGGTTCCTTCCACAGTAACGTCTTGCGGCTTGCATGTTCCGATCAATGAAGCCGTGCCTGCCTGAGAAAGCGAGGACGGATTCGATATATCGTAAATGTTCAACGTGTTCTGATCGTAAACCGTCTCATACAAGTAACTTCCTTCGACATCCAGGCCTTGTGGACTGTGCGCCACCGGTAAACTGCTAAGCAAATACGGCGACGCGGGATTGGAGACGTCGAATACAAGTATCTCGGATTGCCCGTTGCTCTGCCCTGCCACATAAGCGTATTTACCAACTACCTTGATGTCGGCTACATTCACACCGGCAGTTCCCGTGTCGGTCGATCCAACAATCGTCGGCGATGCAGGATTGGAAACGTCAACGACATCCAGACTGCCTCTGGAAGACGCGCCTACATACGATATGACATAGGCGTACTCCCCGGATACCCAAAGACCAAGTCCATACAGTGGGACTTGAACGCTTCCTACAAACGCAGGAGCGTATGGATTCGATACGTCGTAGATTTGCAATAAATTTGTACTCGGCGTTCCTGTAGAAGACACAAGATAGACGTATTGCCCTTGTACTCGTATCCCGGACTGCCCGTAGTTTATAAATCCGGTGATTGGCGTCGCGCTGATCACAGCCATGCTTGCCGGATGCGTGATATCCACCACATAGAATTGCGCCGCCGACGATCCTGAACCCTGATTGCCGTTGTCTCCAAGAATGTAAGCGTAATTCCCTTGGAGGTCGAAAGCGTCAAGTTCGTAAGTAGAGCCAGGCACTACGCTGCCTACGACGGTTGAATTCTGAGCTTCGCCGTAAATTTGTAAACTGCCTTGAGAGGAAGCTCCGCCGCCGGGCACGGGATTGGCAACTACTACCGGATAGCTGCCGAGTGCATATAGATCGAACGCAGTTAGAGTGATAGTCAGTTGGCTGGCACTGATGTAAGTCACGGCATGGGCAATGCCGTTGTAAGTTACCGTCGAAGTGGTGAGGAAGTTAGCGCCATGGATAGTGAGCGTCTGCGCCGCACTTCCTACCTTCAGCGAACCGGGAGAGAGGCTCGATATGCTGGGCACGGGATTGGTGCTTGCGCCGCATCCGGCAAGGAGCAGCGCTCCGCATAACAATCCAACTTTGCAGGCCGCGAGAGAAACGGCCCGAATCGTAACTCTCATGGTCTAACTCTCCTGCTGGAATCCAGCGCTTGCAATCCCCTCATGGTGGACGAACTTCCGTAAAAACATCGCGGGCGATGGAGGATGAATCAGGCCGAATTCGGCCCTCACAACGCCCGAGTGGTATTTGGGCAGCTACGGCGTCATTCTCGCGGTAATTTCAATCCTAACCGGACTACTTCGAGGCCGAGGCATGCCGAAGTGGATCGACGGTAAGACCCGATACCGACTCCATCGCGGCTCGGGATGCAATGCTCGCTGTGAT
>DATAVY010000043.1:0-14508 GCA_036267495.1 Edaphobacter sp. | reverse complement strand
CGCGCGGCTGGGGGAGAGCTCTCATCGACTGCAGGTTAGACGGAGCCAGCCTCTAACGGGCACTGGCGATGCTTTGAATGCGGGGGCGCTCACTGCTGGGCGGTCGGCGCATACCGTTGCGAATCTGCGCGGTGTCCATGTCGAGTTCGGCGAGGGTGCGGCTGAGCGTGTTTCGATGCATGCCGAGTTCTTCTGCGGCTTTGCACTGATTGCCTTTGTGATGCGCGAGCACTTCAAGGATGTAACGCCTTTTGAATTGACGAACGGCCTCCGCGTAGGGAATGCCGGCGCTATGCATCTGCGTGATCAGACCGTCCAGTTCGCGCTTCAAGGTTCTTCCTCGCTGGCGGTTCCTTTTCCGGGAACCACTCTTTCATTTTGCCTCTACGTGAGCGGCTTGATCCAGTCGGGCGCGTTGTGCTTGAGTTGTTGTGCGCCGTTCATGATCTGCTGCTGAAGATCGTGAGGTACAACGAAGGATACCGCATGAACCCCCTCAAGGAAATAGGGAGATAGGCGGGAATTTTGAGCCCAGGTGGAATGTGGCCGGAAAGCGGCGACGGCCATGAGGATAGCGACCGCGAAGAGGCAGCCCCGCGCCAGCCCAAAGACTGCGCCCAGAAACCGGTCGAAGAAGCCGAGGCCGATAGCGTGGGCAGTGCGGTTCAGCGCTTTACCCAGCAGAGTGCTGAGGATCATGACTCCGACGACGATCAGGAGAAAGGCGATAATCTGGGCGATAGCGGGCGACGTTATGACGCGCTCGAGGTATATCGCGATGCGGTAGTAGTTCCAACTGGCGAGGAGGATTCCTGCGATGAGGCCAGCGAGGGTGAAGAGCTCGAGGATGATGCCGCGCAGGAAGGCCATGACTGTCGAATAGGCCAAGATGGCGATCAAGAACCAGTCGAAGAGGTTCATGCGGGCTGGTTGCCGGATAGATCTTCGCGGCCGGTGATCAGGCGGAAGGCGTCAAGGTATTTTTCACGGGTGCGCGCTACGACCTCATCCGGAAGTGCAGGGGCGGGCGCCTGTTTGTTCCAGTGGATGGACTCGAGGTAGTCGCGGACGTACTGTTTGTCGAAAGAGGGCTGGGGACCGCCGGGGTTATAGGTTGCGGCGGGCCAGTAACGGGAGGAGTCCGGGGTGAGGACCTCGTCGGCCAGGATGATTGTGTCGCCTAGCAGACCGAACTCGAATTTGGTATCGGCAAGGATGAGGCCCTTCGCGGCGGCGTGCTTTGCGGCCTTGTTGTAGATTTCGAGGCTTACGGCGCGGAGCGCGTCGGTGTGGGGTGCGCCTATGGTTTGAATCACAGTGTCGTAAGAGATGTTTTCATCGTGGCCGCCGGTGTTGATCTTGGCGGCGGGGGTGAAGATGGGTTCGGGCAGCCGGTCGGATTCGCACAGGCCGGAAGGAAGTTTGATGCCGCAGATGGCGCCGTTCTGCTGGTAATCCTTCCATCCCGAGCCGGAGATATATCCCCGGACGACGCATTCGACCGGGAACATCTTCGCTCGCTTGACGAGCATGCTCCGGCCGTCGAGCTGGTTAAGATACGGGTTCAGCTCCCCGGGAAATTGCGCGGTGTTTGCGGTGATGAGGTGGTTGGGGACGATGGAGCGTAGAAAGTCGAACCAGAAGAGAGAGAGCTGGGTGAGAATTTTGCCCTTGTCGGGAATGCCGCTGCCAAGGACGTGGTCGAAGGCGGAGATGCGGTCGGTGGCGACGAAGAGAAGCCGATCATCGGAAAGAGGGTAGATGTCGCGAACCTTGCCGCGGGCGGTCAGTGGAAGGCCCCCAAGGTCAGTTTGGAGAAGAGCTGTTGGCATCACGTGGATGGTACCGCCTCCTTTGGATAAGCACGCCGGCCTGAATGGTGATCAGGGAAGGGGAAGAATTTTATCGACAGTTCCCGGGGATTGATTGGGCCAGCGAGGACAGCGCCCAAGGACGGCTTTTGGGTTGGAAAGGAGCGTGACAGACGTAGCATTTGCGTTGCACTCGCCATCATTGTACGGAATGACTTGAATTTTGTGACGCAGAAACGGGGCGAAGCGAGGGATGTAGTAGATGAGCGCGTCGACGCCTGCATTGCCGCCGCCAGCATTGGCCCAGGGGCGGATTTGATAGAAAAGACGATTTCCAATGGGCAAGTTCTTGTGAGAGCCGGGTTCAAAGAGGCTGCCAAGGGGAAACAAGACGCTGGCGGCAAAGAGAGGAAGGAGCAGGACGGCCGCGCATGGAATGGTAAGCCATCGAGGGGACAAGCGAGAGAAGAGCAAAACGAGAAGTGCGTAACCGGCTATGGCCAGCCAATTGATGAGCGCATTCAGATGATCTGAGGTCGTGGTCCATTTTGTCACAAGGAAAAGAACATGGAGGGTGATGAAGGCGATCGAAGCTCGGACGAGAAAAGATCGAAGTTTTGAGGGAACACGCAGCCAGAAGATTCGCAGCAAAATCATCGCTATCGTTAACGACGCGAGGACGGCGATCGTAATCGGTATGTACATGTATTTGTAGGTTAAACGTTTTTGCGAAGAGCGAGCGGCAATGCCAAGATGAGTCTTATCTGTTGGGCCCTGAACATTCTGCTTTCAGAGCCAGAAAAAAACGCTGAAGCGAGTGGTGATCGCTCCAGCTGCGCAAAGAGGAATGATTCTCAGGCTACGGCGCGGCGATTGTCTGAAGAGTCGTGGCGATTGAGGTTGACGCTGACGATCTTCGAGACGCCGGGTTCCTGCATGGTGACACCATAGATGACGTCCGCCTGGGCCATGGTGCGTTTGCTGTGGGTGATGACAACGAACTGGGTGGAGGCGGACATTTCGTGGAGGAGCTTGGCGAAACGGCCGACGTTGGTTTCGTCCAGCGGAGCATCGACTTCATCGAGGATGCAGAAGGGGGCGGGCTGGAACTGGAAGATTCCGACCAGCAGGGAGAGCGCGGTGAGCGCCTTCTCTCCCCCGGAGAGCAGGAGGATGTTCTGCAACTTCTTGCCCGGCGGCGAGGCGACGATGTCAATGCCGCTCTCGTTGGAATTTTCGGCGTCGGTGAGTTTCATGAAGGCCTGGCCGCCGCCGAAGAGCTTCGAGAAGGTGGCGGAGAAGTTTTCATTGATGACCTTGAATGCCTCGTCGAACTTGAGGCGGGAGACATCGTCGATCTCTTTGATGGAGGCCTGGGTGTTGTCGATGGACTCGAGGAGATCCTTGCGTTGGGTCTCGAGAAAGCTGTGCCGGGTGACGGTTTCGTTGTACTCCTCGAGGGCCATCATATTCACCGGGCCCATGGCTTCGAGACGCTGCTTGAGCGCGCGGGACTCTTCTTCTTCGCTGTGGAGAGCGTCGCCCTCGATGCGGGCGATGGCCTGATCTTCACGCAGGGCGATGGCTTCGATGCCCAGGTCGTTGAGGCAGGTGGCGTCAATGTGCTCGATGTCGGAGGCGAGTTTGGCGGCCCGGGCAGTGAGCGCTGCTCGCGATTCTCGAAGCTCTTCGGTTTCGTGGCGGAGCGTGCGGAGGCGCTGGTCGAGCTCGGCCATGGCGGTGCGAAGCTCGGCGGCTTCGACGGTGAGGCGGGCGCCTTCGGCTACGGCGGTGGCGCGGAGTTCGGAGAACTCGGTGTGCTGGACGGCAAGGGCCGCGGTCTCCTCTTCGCGGCGAAGTTTTTCTGCTGCGGAGGCGTCGAGTTGCTGTTCGAGCTGCTGGATGCGCTGGCTCTGGGCGTTGTAGATACGGCTGGTCTGCTCGTAGTTGGCGGTTGCGTTGCGACGGCGTTCTTCGAGTGCTGCAAGCGCGGCGGAGGCCGTAGCTGCGGCCTGCTGAAGTTCATCGCGGCGGCTTCGGAGCTGGTCGAGCTGTTCCTGGAGCGCAGTGAGATTAGTTTCCAGAGTGATGCGTTCGCCCTCGAAGGCAGTAGCCTCCTGTTGGCGGCGGGCGATGAGCTCCCCCTTTTGGTTGCGGGCATCGCGATTGCGTTCGCTGGTGAGAGCCCAGTCCTGGAGGCGGCGCTCGATGCGGGCGACCTCGGACTCCATCTGGCGGAGTGCTGCTCCGGAGTTGGCGGATTCGCGCTCGGCATCGCGGCGCTCGGCGATCTGGCCTTCGATGACGAGGTTGAGTGCGGCGATCTGATGCTGCAGATCCGCGGTTCGAGTGTCAGTCTGGGCAAGCTCCTGCTCAGCCTTTTCCAGATTCTGCTGGACCTCCGTGAGCTCACGCTTGAGGGCCAGCGGGCCTTGTGCGCGCGCGCGTCCGCCGGTGACGGTGACGTTGTGAAAGGTCTCGCCGGAGGGAGAGAGGAAGAAGGCCTGAGGATTGGAGAGAGCCAGGGAACGGGCAGTGTAGGCGTCGGGTGCGACGAATCCTTCGCGTAGTTTGGGAAGGATGACTTCGAGCGATTTCCCGAAACCATCGAGAACGCGGATGCACTCCTTGAGAGGCACGACGCCTTCAATGCCTTCGAGGTTGGTCTGCGCGATGCTCGGCATGCCTTCGGCAAAAGCGAAGTTGGCCTGGGCGTCGTTGGGATGCACGAGGAAGGTCGCGCGCCCGCTAACGTCAGTCTGGAGAAGATGCATGCCGGCATCGGCAGCGTCCCAGGATTTCACCACAATGTAGTTGAGCTCATCGCGAAGGAACTCATCGACCACACTCTCGTATTTGCCATCGACTTCGAGAAAGTCGGCGAGGGTGCCAATGGCCGCCATGCCATTCGTATTCTGTTTGTACGTATCGGTCTTGAAGATGTTGCGGACGGTGTCGGTAGAGTAGCTGTGCTCCTTGATAAGACCTTCGAGGGAGTTGCGGCGGCCGTTGAGCGTCGCAACTTCACCGCGCAGTTGGTCGCCGCGGCGCTTGGAGTCACCTTCTTCGACTCGACAGGCTTCGATACGGAGACGAAGCTCGCCGATCTCCGCTTCAAGACGCTTCAGTCGTTCGGTGACAGATTCGAAGGAGAGTGCAACCTGACCACGCTGTAGGCCGAGAGTTTCGAGTTCCTGTTTTGCGATGTCGGACTCGGAGACAAGGCGTTCAGCTTCGCGCTCGAGGCCGGCGAGGGCGGCGGCGGCCTGGGCTTCCTCGTTGCGGGTTTGACCAATGCGCTGCATCAGCTGCATGGATGCGCGGCGATTCTGTTCGGTCTGCTGCTCGGCAGCGATTACCGCGCGGAGAGCTTCCTGGGCCTGAATCTGGTGGGTCTCCGCTGTCTGTCGAGAGCTGTCGGATTCCGAGGTGGCGTTCTCGAGGAAGCTGCGATGCTGTTCCAGTTCCCCGGCGAGGCCGGCTCGTTGTTCGCGCGCCTGGGCGAGATCGTCGCCGCCGGTGGCCAGCCGGTTCGCGAGCTCGGTGATGCGGTCGGCGTTAGCCGTGGTGCGGGCAGCGATCCGCTCGAGTTCGACGGCGGACTGATTGGCCTTCGCGCCTGCCTCGCGGATCTGCTGGTCGAGCGTGTAGCCGGCGTGAACGCCCTCGGTATGCTGGCTGTCCATAGTTTCGACGGTGGTGGCCTGTGCGTCGATCTGGGTGGCGAGCGCGGCAATCTTTTCGGCGGTAGCGGCCTGTTCGATATCGAGCTGCGACATGCGGCTGGCCAGAACGACTCGGAGCCGGGTGCGGAGTTCGTCACGGAGGGCGCCGTAACGCTCGGCCTTGGAGGCCTGGCGCTTCAGCGTGTTCATCTGGCGTGTGACTTCGTCGAAGATGTCGTTGACCCGGGACAGATTGAGGCGAGCGGCTTCAAGGCGAAGCTCGGCGAGGCGTTTTTTGGTCTTGAAGCGAGTGATGCCGGCAGCCTCTTCAAGAATGGCGCGGCGATCGAGCGGCTTGGAGCTGAGAAGCTGGCCGATACGCTCCTGGCCAATGATGGCGTAGGTTTCGCCGCCTAGGCCGGTGCCCATGAAGATGTCCTGGATGTCGCGGAGGCGGCAGATCTTTCCGTTGAGGAGGTATTCGCTGTCGCCCGAGCGGAAGAGGCGGCGGGTGATGGTAAGCTCGCCCGCGCGGACAGGGGCGCGGCCGAACTTGCGGCGGCGGATTTTGAGCACGACGTTATTGGGGTTGGCCAGTTCGGCAGAGGCGTCGTTTTCGGTTACCGGCGGGACGATTTGCGGACCCCTGGCTTCGCCCTCGATGACGGTGCCGGGTTGGGCTTCGGCCACGGCTTCTTCCGTGTCTTCGGCGCTCTGCTGGCGGAGGCTGGTCTCGTCCCAGTCAGTAGCGGTGGCTTCGTCAATAACGATTTCTGGTTCGGTGTCGAGGCCGGCGCCGTCGTAGACCTCGGGATCGACCAGGGTGAGGGAGACTTCGGCCATGCCAGTAGGCTTGCGGTCGCGCGTGCCCGCGAAGATGACGTCTTCCATCTTGATGCCGCGGAGGGATTTGGCGGATTGCTCTCCGAGCACCCAGGTGATGGCGTCCGAGATGTTGGATTTGCCGCAGCCGTTGGGTCCGACGATGGCGGCAATTCCGTCGCCGGAGAGCTGGACTTCAGTGCGGTCACAGAAGGACTTGAAGCCGAGGATCTGGACTTTCTTGAGCTTGAGCAAAGGCACCTCTGCAGGGAAGCGGAAGGCTCCACCTGGTGATAGGACTGGAATAACTTTAGCCGGGTTCCAAGGCAGAATCAACGGGAACAATACTACCTATTGTGGATAAGATGGTCATAACCCCATCTGTGGGCGGGAATAGCACAATCTACTGACGATTTGGACCAATCAAGCAGCAAGGACAAAGCTGAGAATCGCGTTCGATCTGATGTGCAATTCCCCCGGTGTGCGATTTGCCTTTGCGATTTGCGTTATAGAGCGCACCTGATTCCGACAGCATCTTTTAAGTTTACCGAGGTTATATGGCACACGCGCAAAAAGGGAAGGAAGGTGTGTCACGATCAGGTTGCGAAGATCGATCGCTATTCGTGGGCATAGCTGCCTGCCGCCTCGGTTCGCCGGCTCGCCTGTCGACTGTCCGGATCACGGTCGTGCAAAGAACGTGTTGCATGCGGCGAAACTATAGGTAAACTTGCCTTTTGAGCAACAGCGTTTCTATAATCCGCATCATCATCCCGAGATGCCACGAACATTTCAATCGTTCGGCCTAAGCGCCGGGCATGACAAGAACCGCAGCCGGATGCACTATGATCAGGGCTGTGCTTTGTCTGTAGATATAAGTGACCCCGGCAGCATCGGTGACACATTTGAAAAGAAGATTTATTGAGGAGTGTGGAATGAAGAAGGTAGTCGTTGCGTCTCTCCTGGCCTTAGCTAGCGTGGCATGTGTTGCAGGTATTGCAGAAGCACAAACCCAGGTTAATCTTGGCTCTAACCAGCAGTCCTCAAACGCCGGCGTTCAGATGAACGCGGCCGAATATAACGCGTACAACAGCGCGATCGCTCAGACGGCGCCGCAGGCCAAGGCAGCGGCCCTTGAGGCTTACCTGACAGCCTATCCGCAGTCGTCAGTCAAAGCTTCGGTTCTCGAGCAGCTGATGGGAGCCTATAGCGCGATTCCAGATGCCGCGAAGACACTGGATGCGGCCGATCGTCTGCTGCAGGTCGATCCCAACAACCTGCGTGCGTATCTGCTTGAGGTTTACTTCCGAAGGACAGCAGCGGAACAGACGACGGATGCTACGGCGAAGCAGGCAGGGCTGGATAAGGCGGCCGAGTATGCCCAGAAGGGACTGGCCGCGACCAAGTCGAAGGATCTCAGCGATGCCGATTTCGAAAAGTTGAAGGCGGGTACGTATCCGCTCTTCTATAGTGCGATCGGAATTGCCTCGTTGAATAAGAAAGATACTGCGACGGCAATTGACAACTACAAGAAGGAGCTGGCAATGGTGCCGGCGGCGGCGACGCAGACTCCCGGGTCGGTACTCCAGGATATTTTCTTTCTCGCGGTCTCGTACCTGCAGTCGACCCCGCCCGATCTTTCCAATTGCGCCTACTATGCAGCGCGTGTTGCTGCATACGCGCCAGATAATCTGAAGCCCCAGTATGAGCCGACGGCGAAGTATTGCTACAAGCGCTTTCACGGCGGAGACGACGGTTATGATGCCGTGGTTGCAACGGCGAAAGCGAACCTGAATCCTCCTGCCGACTTCAAGATCAAACCTGCACCATCGCCGGCGGACATTGTGGCGAACGTGATTGCGACGACGCCCGACCTGGCGACGCTGGCAGTCAGCGATAAGGAATTCATTCTCGCCAACGGCAAGCCCGAAGACGCCGCGAAGGTTTGGGATACGGTGAAGGGCAAATCGGTGCAACTACCGGATGTTCTGGTGATCGAATCTTCGCCTACAGCAATAAAGGCGGCGGTTTCGGACGACGCCGTTCAGTCGAAGACCGCGGACTTCACGTTCAATTTGAAACCGATTGAACCGCCCGCTGAACCATCGGCTAGAGCGACACCGGCTCAGAAGGCAGCGTACAAAAAGGCGGTTGCCGATGCCGAGAAGACCGCGGCCGATGTCACTGCTGCGACTGCGGTCGGCTCCAAGGTCACCCTGACTGGCACCTATGCTTCGTACACAACCAATCCGATCATGATCACGATGAGTGACGCTGCGGTGGTGTTGCCGAAGAAGACGCCGGTCAAGCCTACGGCGGCGCATCGCCCTGCGGCGCATCACCCGGGGCGCTGATAGCGCTTGTATCGAACTAGCAGGAAAGAGGCAGCCGATAAGGGCTGCCTCTTTCTATTGGTATCTCCTGCTCGATAGGGCAACCGGATGAGAGCCACTAGGCCGGAGATTCGAATCGCTCTGTGCGCTATTCCGATTTTTCCCCCTCTTTTTTTACGACCACCGAATGACCACGTTTTTGTACTTAACCACCACATTGTGACCACGATTTTGCGCCCAAAATAGCCTCGTTTTTCGTTCAGAGAACCCGAAGATTTCCGGCAAAAAACCCCAGAAACCGGAAGAAAATCCAAAAACTCACCACAGCTCACCACAAAACCCGAAGTTCAATGTTTTCCACAGATGATTGGCCCAACCACCGCTATTGACTTAAACCCTCTCAGGAAACCGCCCAGGAAAAATTCCGCCTTGATTCCTGGCGAAAGCAATCAGGAAGTTAGCCACGCCAGGGCATTGGCCAGAAGACGTTGTTGCAGCACAGGGTGGAACTCGGGGACACGGTGGTAGAGAATTCTTCCGGCGCCTAGCTTGGTGGTGAAGGTGCCCGCGCCGATGTTGCGGTCGTGGTCGCGACTGTAGGCGGCGATGATTTCTATCTCCGCGCCAGTTGGATTTTTTTCGACGAGCAGGCCGTTCGCCTGGCGGCCTTTGGCCTGATAGTGAATGCCCATGACCTGATTGACGGGAAGGCCGGCGTAGATAGGGTGCTGGCGAACGAAGTACCAGTTGCCCATCCACGGAGCGCGGTAGTCGCCGACGGTTCCGTTGTAGGTGAAGGCTCCGGCGGCGGCGAGTTGTCTGGCGATTCCTTCGGAGAGGGTGTCGGCTTGTGGGATAGCGAGGAGCGGAGTGCCGGCGCGGACGGCTTCGAGGATGGCGGGATCGATGTGGCCGACTTGCGTTACTGTTTGGACGGCTCCGGTTTCGTGGCCGGGTTGGTTTTCGAGGCCCGTGGTGTCGCCTGAGTTTTGGGTTGAGAATGCGGTTGCGGTTAGGCCCGAGGTGAGGATGACGTCGTATTTTTTACTTGAGGTGAAGTCTTCGACTTCGAGGCCGAGGCGTGGGCTTAGATCGGTGAATTGTTTTCTGAGTGCCGGTGTGATGCCGGAGATAGCTACGCTGAGTGTGCGGGCGCGTTTGTAGGCGGGTGGCTCGGTGACCCAGATTTCTTTTGTCTGGGTGGATTGAGGCGCGGAGGAGACGACGAATTTGAAGCGGTAGAGGCCCTCTTCGGTGAGAGGTGGGGTTTGGAGGGCCTCTTTGACGAGGTAGCTGAACTGGTCAGTGACGTGTTGCGGTGCGGAAAATTCGCCGAGCTTGAGAAGTTTTCCTGATGGCGTGATGGCGGTGAAGGCGAGAGTGCCGGTGGCGGGTTGCGGGGTATCGTTGAGGAGGTAGAGGTCGAAGGTGGCGGATTCGCCACGGGCGACGCTGGCGCTGCGCTGTTTAGCCACGGGGCGGACGGGTGTGAGCGTACCCGAGATGGGCGCAGGATCGGACTTGAAGTTCCGCAGATTGTCGACGATCCCGGAGTGGTTTTCGATCGCGGTGGACTCCCAGCCGGAGATGACGGCGAAGTCGAGCTCATCCGAGATGCGCGCGTTCTCGAGGTAGTTCTGCCACGTGTCGTAGCACTTTTTGCCCAGGGAAAGAAAGAGAGACTCGGAAGTCGGAAAGGCTTTGCGGAACCCCCAGCGGTCGAGGAACTTGTCGTACGCGGCAAGAATCTCTTTGTGATCGGTGAGGTCGTAGCTGTTGCCGCCGTACTGCAAATAGGTCTGGGTAATCTGGCGAACCATCATGGCGTGGTTATCAGGCGTCGCGCATCCCTCCATCTCGCCAAACTCAGTCAAAACGCCTTTGAAGGGAGCTTTGTAGGTAAATTCAGTCGGCGACTTATAGAACTCGTCATACCACTGGTCGCCCGCGCCCTGATGCTGATTCCACCAGTCCCCCCACTCCTCCTCATCACTGCGGTTAAGTCTTTCATTCCATGGCTCATACCAGGCTTGCGCGGCTTTGCGGGGTGGTGCAACGAAGCCGTCGTTGAGGACGATGCATCGGGAAGGGTCTTCGGCCCGCATGGCGGCCAGAATGGCGAGGGTGTCGGGGTTTTTCAGGTCGGCGCCGATCTCGTTTTGCAGGCAGTAGATGATGACGCTGGGGTGCGAGCGGTAGGCCTTCACCATCTCGACGCACTTGACGAACATGAAGCGCTGGGCGAATCTGTCGGCTTCGTCAGTGGGCTTCTCCATGACGATGGAGTTGGCGCTTGCGTCGGTGTTGGCAGGAAGTTTGCCGATGGCCATCTTGCCGGCGCCGGGCTCCATGTAGCGAAGCAAGCCGAGGCGGTCGTGGGCGCGGAGGACCTCTTCTTTGGCGAGGTTGCGGTGGAAGTTGAGGCAGTTGAGATTTATTTTTTTGGCTTGCGTCACTTCTTTTTCGGCTAACTCCGGAGTGGGGAAGAGGCCGTTGAGTCCCCAGAAGCCCCAGGAGATGGAGCTGTAGAGCTTGATGCGGCGGTTGTTGAGGCGGAAGACGGCGTTGGTGCCGATGCCGGTGGGAGCGAAGGAGCGGAAGCCGAAGGCTATGATGCGGGTGTCGAGAATCTCTTTCGTTTCGGGGTTCGCCAAAGTGACCCTAAGGTGATAGAGAATGGGAGAATCAAGATCCCACAATTTTTCCCTTTTATGCGATAAGTCGGCAATAAAGTGAATGCCATATTGAGTGGAATTCGATCTGAGAATCAGACGGCGTGAGACGACGGTGTTTGTTGTTGGATCGATGACGTCGAAGGTTATCCAGTTGTGTGTGATTCGATCCGTTTGAGTTTGGTCTTTCGTGGATATCACATAAGCATGGGCTTGTCCTGCGTCGCTGGAGGGCATGGTATAGATGACTGCAGTCGGCTGAGGTTGATCTGGGAGAGGGACAAGGCCATTTAATACCCATGCATCGCTGATGTGCGCTACAGGAGCGGCAGCACGGATCGTCATGCCGCGGTCGAGGCCGGCGAAGCCGTGGGAGCGGTAGAGTTTGACGGCTCCCCACTGGGCGTTGAGGCCGTCGACCCAGTCGTAGCGGCCAAAGGGGTTGGTGAGACGGATGGCGATGAGGTTAAAGCCGCCGGGGTCTGCGGCGTTGGTTAGGTCGCACTCGAACGGGAGTTCTTCCATGATGGAGTAGCCGACGAGTTTTTTGTTGAGGAAGACCTCGGCGCGGAGGCGGGCGCCGCGGATATGGAGGAAGATGCGCTTGCCCTTCCATTCGGCGGGGATGTGGATCTGCTTGCCCCACCAGGAGACGCCAAGGTAGGCGCCGTTCTGGGGGATAGGGTCGTCGGCGGCGTAGCGGTACTCTTCTGTGGTGTAGGGGCGGTGGGAGAATTTGCCCCAGTAATGCTGCTCGACGGTGGTGGGGAGGGTGACGTTGATGCCGGTGTTGGCAGCGAGCAAGCCCCAGCCGCCCGTGGGTTCGTTTACCGGGAGTGGGGATCCTTTGCCGCAGAGGGCACCGTTCTGCCACGAAATGTCTTCGGGGAGGAAGAGCGGATCGTCCTTCCACTCGGCTTTTTCGTCGATCCAGAGACGCCAGTCGTCGTCGGGAATGAGGGCGCCGTTTTCGGGGTAGGGGAGTGCGGTTGATGCAGTCTGGTTGGGTGCGGATTTCAGTTGCGTGGCCAGGGTTGCTGCTGTTGCCGTTTGCAGGAAGGTGCGGCGGCTTAGTTTTTGCTTGGGCATGGTTGGGGGAATTTTAGCTTAGTGGTGGGCTGGTGAAGATTGTGCGAGCGGGTGCGGTGTGCCCGGTTTCTTCAAGCTGGGTTGACGCAGTGCGGTTCGCGCCTGCCAACGGGAATGTCTTCCTTATTCAATGAAGCCGAAGAGGATGGGGCACACCGCTTTAGGGCGCGATATAACGGATGACCCATTCGGGGGAGTGCGTTGGTTACTAGTGGGGCAGGATGATTCTGGGTATGGAAAAGACGCGGGAGTTCTGGCTTCGGCTGGGGGTGATCGGCGGAGCGTTGATCCTGATGAGCTCGGCTATGGCGGCGTTCTTCGGCTAAATTTGCTGTGAACGCGCCGGGGATTATTCGCCGAGCATGATGCGCTTGATTTGGTGGGCTCGGCCGGTGGCTCCGTCGCAGGAGATGAGAGCGGCACACATTTTAGGGTTGCCCTTAGCGGGTTCGAACTTGCCTGGCATGCCGGTTAAGAATCGGGCGAGCACTAATTCTTTTTCGACGCCGATGACGGAGTCGTAAGGGCCGGACATGCCGACGTCGGTCTGGTAGGCGGTGCCGTTGGGGAGGATGCGCTCGTCCGCGGTGGGGATGTGGGTGTGGGTGCCGATGACGGCGGTGAGGCGGCCATCGAGATACCAGCCGAGGGCAACTTTTTCGCTGGTGGCTTCGCCGTGGAGATCGAGAAGAATGACCTTGGCTTTGGATTCGCGCTCGATCTGAGCAAGGAGGTCATCGGCCTTGCGGAAGGGGTCGTCGCAGGAGGACATGAAGACGCGGCACTGAAGATTCATGACAGCGTAGGGTTGGCCGGTAGGGAGTTCGCCCTGGTAGACGCCGAAGCCGGGGGTGCCGACGGCGTAGTTAGCGGGGCGCAGGATGCGGCGACCGCGGACGTGGGAGTCTGCGGGGACGGTCATGTACTCGAAGATCTCTCTTTTGTCCCAGATGTGGTTTCCGGTGGTGATGACGTGGGCACCGAGATCGAAGAGCTCATCGGCAATGGAAGGCGTGATGCCGAAGCCGCCAGCGGCGTTTTCGCCGTTGATGATGAGGAGATCGACGGCGTTGGTTTCCAGGACGTGGGGGAGATGTTCGCGGACGATGTGGCGGCCGGCGGAACCAAAGACATCGCCGACGAAGAGGATATTCACTGAAAGAGTTTACACGGATGCGGGAATCGCGACTGGATAAGGATTTGAACGTATCAATGCAAGCGACGATGGGGTGGGTGTGGTAGCTTTTTGTGCATGGCACAGAGCGGACGGTTTCAACTGAGCGTGCGGGTGTTGGCGGTGCTGGCGAGTGAGCCGGATGCGATGCACACGTCTTCTGCGATTGCGGAGAATTTAAAGGAAAGCGCAGTAATGGTGAGGAGGACGTTTCTGCTGCTGCATAAGGCGGGACTGATCGTTCAGAGGAAGGGCCCGCATGGCGGAGCGAAGCTGAAGATGCCCGCCAAGCAGATCGGACTGGGAGATGTTTTTGAGGCGACGGCAGGGGACTGGCTAAGCCTGGAGAACAAGGCGGTCAGCGGATGGATAAAAAAGGTGCGTGGGGATGCGGTGAGCGCGATGAATGAGCACTCGCTGGCCGGGGTGGTGAAGCGATTGAACAAGGTTAAATAGTCGACGCGGATTTTCTGCCATTTTGAAAGAAAAAAAACCCTGGCGTTAGTCAGGGTTTTGTTGCGCTGACAGGTTTGTTTGCGGCCGGAGCTCGATTATTTCGAGGAACGGCGGCGAGCTTTGATGCGAGCGCGGGCCGCAGCAAAGAAGGCGCCGGCTGAGCCGACCAGGGCGAGGATGGCAGTGGGATTCTCCGGGGAGTCGGTGCAGCCATCCTGAGCGTTCAGTGGCAGGGCAATGCAGAGAAGAAGAGCGAAGCCGAGAAAAGTTAACATGGATTTCTTCATTGATGGTCTCCATCTGGGAAGGTACTGGCACAAAAGCCGATTTGTCAACGCAGAAAATGTGTTTCGGTCATACCATTGTGGGATTTCAATCATTGATTTTTGTACGATTGGGGAAAAGCATGGGCACGGGAGGTGTCACAAAGGCCACGAAGCCAGTAGAAACTGGCGTTTTCAGGATTTTGCAAAAAATGCTTCCCAAACG
>DATAVY010000042.1:0-7036 GCA_036267495.1 Edaphobacter sp. | reverse complement strand
GAGTTCGGCGAGGTCAGCTTCCGCGGCGATGGAGGCTCCGAAGCTTGCGCTCTCTGCGGCGGCGCGCTGGATGGCATCGACGACCGGCGGGAAGGCATGGCCGAGGATCATAGGGCCCCAGGAGCCGAAGAGGTCGAGATAGCGATTGCCGTCTTCATCGAAGAGATAGGCGCCTAGTGCGCGAGAGAGGAACGGCGGATCGCCGCCCACTGCGCGGAAGGCGCGGACCGGCGAGTCGACGCCGCCAGGAAGAAACATTTCAGCGCGTTGCTGCAAGTGGCGGGAACGGGTGAGGATTCGGCACATGTTTTCAAGTATAGGAGTGCAAGAGAGAGGAGCGGTTTGCGCGTTGCGCATCGACAGCCACATCCGAGCGGGGCGGCAGCGGTGATTACAAGAAAATGACCTAAGTTATGGAGAGGAATGGAGCCGATGAGCGGAGTTGAACCGCTGACCTACTGATTACGAATCAGTTGCTCTACCAACTGAGCTACATCGGCCTATGGCTCTATTCTAGCGGCTTTGGAATAATCCCGCTATTCGCTCCCGCTTTGTCACGGGGATTCCTGTCACGTTTGTTTCCTTGATGACAAGGCTGCATGCCGTGGACCCCGGGCAACGTTTCCTCCAATGCGTTGTCTCCTGGCACTCGGTTATCGCATCTTTCCCTTTGGCGGAACCGTAGTATCGTCGCGAACAATCTTCCATCCGCCTGGCGTCTTTTCAAATACCAGCAGGAAATAACCGTCCGCGTTGCCTCCTCCGGCCGCTGTGCGTTCCAGATGAAAATTGCCCGTCACCGTAGCGAAGTTCGCGTCGAGCGGCTGTACCTCAAGCGCGGTAAAACTGAGAGTGCCCATCTTCTCTCTTGTCGAGTAATTCTTGCGATAGGTATCCACCATCTGCGCATAGCCTCGAGATATTTTCGAGCCCATGAATAGAATGTCCGGCGAATTTTTGTAACCTGTCGCAAAGGACTCCAGGTCGCCGCGATTCCAGTCGATAACCTGCTTGTCCAGCACAGCGCGAATCGCGTTCGCGGGCACGGTACTTTGGGCCGGAAGAAGAGACGCAGTGGCCAGAACCACGAATGCAACGGAGATGATTAAAGCGCGGAAAGATCGCACCGGGTATGGCTCCTTGATAGACGGGACTTCTGCCATACTAGCCGCGATCGAAGCTCTTGCCAACGGCGAATTCCAATGCGTTATCTCTCGACCGGCTTATCCACCTGCGATTGATACACCTCTTCAACCCGCTCCAGAGTGTCGATCTCGCTCACTGGCTTGTCCGTCCTGATCTTGAGAATCCGCGGAAAACGCAGGGCAAAGCCGCTCGCATGCCTCCCGCTGCGCATAATGTTATTGAACGCCACCTCCAGTACCATCAGCGGCTCGACTGTCCTGAAGAATCCCTGATCCTCAAGCGTATGTTCCATCATCCATGCGCTCATCTCCGCGATCTCCACATCCGTCAATCCCGAGTAAGCCTTTCCTACATTCAGCAATTCGCCATCGGCTCCGCGCACAGCAAACGTGTAGTCGCTCAAAATTCCTGCGCGCCGGCCATGCCCGAACTCCGCTCCCGTCACCACAACATCGAGCGTGGCCAACTCCCGCTTCAGCTTCACCCACGCAATCCCACGCCGTCCCGGCTGATAGGCAGAACCCGCCGCCTTCAGCATCACGCCTTCATTGGCCCGCGCCCGCGCATCGGCATACGCACGGTCAATCTCTTCGGCTGATTCCACCAGCCGCGATGGCGAGATCAACAGTCTGTCCACGCCCTCACTGTCCGCTCCGGCAAACAACATCTTCTGCGAATCCCGCGACCGCTGCTCCACAACGAGTGGAGACACCACCTGCTTCACCAGTTTCTCCACCACCGCCTCCAGCCGGTTGCGCCTCTCCCGCAGCGGCAGTTCCAGCAGCAGCTCTCCGCCCGCATACATCAGGTCGAACGCCATGAAGATCACCGGCACCTGGTGCCTCCACTCATTCGAAACCCTCTTGCGTCCAATCCGCTGCCCCAGCACTGCGAATGGCAACGCGCGCGCCTGTTCCATATCCCAGCCGAGAATCTCCCCATCGAAGATCAAGCCGCCCAGCGCACCATCCTCCTCGGCACGCACTCTCGCGAAAGCTTCTTCGAGCTCGGGAAAACTCTCCGTCACATCCTCGCGGTTGCGCGAGTAGATTGCCACACGTCCCGGTTGTCCCCCATCCGCGCAGTGCACCTGCGCCCGCATCCCGTCATATTTGTCCTCAAGAAATGCCTCTACTCGCGGGCTTTGCAATCCCGCCGCGGCTTCAGCCGTTGCATACTCCGCATTCGTCACTCCTATCACGTCCGTAGCCGGCACATCGAGGAACTCTTCAGCATCCACGTCGACGCGCTGAGGCAGGGAAGCGTTACCCGTAGCTTCGTCTTCGGCTTCGACGGCAACGGCCGCCTCCGTCTCCCGCTCCGGATCAAGCTCCAGCGCCTGCCGCAGACTCTCCTCCGCTACCTTCTTGCTACGGCTCCCGGGCTTCTTCGCCTTCGTTATGGATGCCTTCACCGGCTTCTCAGTAAATCGCTTCACTGCCTCCTCCGGCGTTTCGACGGGACTAGCGAGCATGAATCCCAAGGGATGAAACAGCCGCATCCTGGCCTCGCCAAGCGTTGCGGCGAACGCGCGCTTCACTGCGCCGGCAAGATCCGCCTCCAGCATCACCGCTCTGCGCACTGCTTCTACGGGAGCGTCCGCGGCAAACGCGATCGCCTCCTCCACCAGACTTTGCTTCACGCCAATCCGCATATCGCCGAGCATCAGCTTCAGCAGATACTTCGCCTCCAGCGGAGTCGCCCGCCGCAGCATCCCCTCCACCAGCCCCGCGCGAATCGCCGTCGTCTTCGCAACCGCCATTTCTGCAAACGCCTCCGCCACATCGACCAGCGTCAGCTCCGCGGCCTTTGCCGCAAATTCAGGAGATTCCATCAGTAGATCGAAGGCCGCCGCACCCATATCTCCATGCCGCCGATAAGCCGCAGTCAACTCAATGCTGTTCGCGCCACTCACCGCCAGCAGCGCCTTCGACAACAATGCCCCGCCCGCATTGAGCTTGCGCGAATCCGCCTCAGCAAACGGCGTTCCCGCGAGATACAGCGCAAACAATCCGGCATCATCGGTTGCGGGCGCTTCCGCATGAACCGACGAGATCGCCCGCACAATGGCCGCCCGCTTCTTCAGCTTGCCGGCCTCCCCCGCCAGTTCCTCAGCCAGCTCCGCCACCTCAGAAAACAAAGCCATTCCGCACCTCTGCTGCCTGGAAAAACAATCCGACCGGTTCTCCACTAAAAGATGCATTTCGCATCATCCAGGTCAGGAGTAACATCTAAATAGAGGTGACCGCAGCCGCAAATCCGGTGTCCACTCCCCGCGTGACCGAGTCTCCCGACCGTCACGACTTTGCCTAGCTGCGCCTTCCTTCTATCTCCTCAAAACAACTGCGACAACAAAAAACTTTGTTATAAGGATTTTTCTATATGTTCGACCGCCTCGACCAACTCGAAGCCCGTTACGAAGATCTCGGCCTGCAGATGTCCGACCCTACCCTGGTCCAGGACCAGAAGAAGTTCCAGGCCATCGCGAAGCAGCACCGCACCATGGAACCCACCGTCGAAAAATTTCGCGAGTACCGCAAGATCAAGGAGGGTATCGCCGAAGCCAGGGCAATGCTCGGCGAATCCGATCCCGAGATCCATGCTATGGCCCAGGAGGAACTGAATACTCTCGAGCCTCGTCTTGCGCCCATCGAAGAACAACTCAAAGTTCTGCTTCTTCCCAAGGATCCGAACGACGAGAAGAACGTCATCCTCGAGCTCCGCGCCGGCACCGGCGGCGACGAGGCCGCGCTCTTCGTCGCCGAAGTCTTCCGCATGTATCTCCGCTTCGCGGAGCAGCATAAATGGAAGGTCGAGATCCTGTCGCAGACCGAGTCCGGCATCGGCCACGGACTGAAGGACGTCACTGCCATCATCGAAGGCGACAACGTCTACTCGCAACTGAAATACGAGTCCGGCGTTCATCGCGTCCAGCGCGTTCCGGCCACGGAAACCCAAGGCCGCGTTCACACCTCGGCCATCACCGTAGCCGTTCTTCCCGAGGCCGAAGAGGTCGACATCAAGATTGAAGCCAAAGATCTCCGCATCGACACCTTCTGCTCCTCCGGCCCCGGCGGCCAGTCCGTCAACACGACGTATTCAGCCGTTCGCATCACGCATCTGCCCACCAACACCGTCGTCAGTTGTCAGGATGAAAAGTCGCAGATCAAAAATCGCGAAAAGGGAATGCGCGTTCTCCGCGCCCGCCTCTACGAGGTCGAAGCCGAGCGCATCCACCAGCTTCAGGCCAAAGATCGCAAACAGCAGATCGGCTCCGGCGACCGCAGCGAAAAGATCCGCACTTACAATTTCCCGCAGAACCGGCTTACCGACCACCGCATCGGCCTGACTAACCATCAGCTTGCCGCAGTCATGGAGGGCCAGCTCCAGCCCACGATTGACGCCCTCATCGCCCACTACACCGCGGAAAAACTTAAGGCCGAGACCGCGAACGTCTGATTTAGCGCCTCGCTATCGAAGCCATGCCTCGCGCTACTTTTTCATCCGAGCCAACTCCACTTCGGAGCCGATAAATCCCCAGGAGTTCCACGCCTCTCCCTTCACTACCCGCTGGAATAAACTCAGCGCCGCAGGCATCTCGTGATGGTAGAGGTGCCAGTTACCTACGCCATAACTCACCGTGTTGAACGAAAGCTCTCCCTCCACATCATCCGGCCCTGTTGGTGGAGGTGGCAGCGTCTCCTTCTCGGTCAGCTTTCCCTGATAGAAATGCAGAAGCCGCAGATAGAAATACAAGTGAGGCTCGGTGTTCTTTACCTCCGGCGTAATGCGAGCCAGCGCCTCCTTCGCGCGCGCCTCCTGGCCGTCGCGGCGCAATGAAACGTAGAGCCAGTTCGTGCAATCGATCAGACTGTCGTCATTATTGGCGAGTGCCCGCGCCGCGTCAAAAGAAGCCGCCGCCGCGCTGAATTCCCCCAGAAAATAATGCGCCAGCCCGAGATGGTAATGCGCATCAAGATTTTTCGGCGCCAACTCCGTCGCCTTCTTCAGGTCCTTCCTCGCCGCCTGGAACTCGCGTAACCCCAGCTCACGATGGCCTCGTTCAACATACAGATTCGCATCGTCAGGCGCAGCCGCCAACCCTTTCGTGCACGTCGCAACCGCCTCTTTGTATTGCCTCCGTCCCGCCTCTGCTTTCGAAAGCGCCAACACCAGGGCAACATTCTTCGGGTCCGCGGCAAGTTTCTTGCGCGCCGTCGTCACGCTCTCATCATCCGGAAGCGAAGATAGCTTCCGGCCAAGCGCGGAGACAACTTCGACAGACGACCCGCTCCCCTTCACACCCGTCTGCGCCTGAAGCGAAAGACCCGGAGTGATCGCCAACACCAGAAGACTCAGTCCAAACGCAATAAGGCGCGCCCGGCTGAAGACCACGCGTTTCATCATTCTGTTCCCTCTTTCTGTCGCTGACAAAAGATGACCAATATAATTCTCTTCCAATGCATCTCGCTTACGAAGTCCGCAAGCAACTATATCCGAATCAGGACACCGGCAAATCCAGCGTCCGCAGAAACCCCGGATTCTCCATACGCTTCGACTTGGCATGCCCCAGGATCATCAGAGACAATTCCATCCAGATGTAAGATTAAAGGACCAGCGAATGAATCCTTCCTCAGCGCCTCGCGTCAACAAACCCTGCGTACATACGCTGCTCGCCGCGCTTCTCACCACCCTTCTCGCCGCCTTCGCGTTCGCGCAGTCCGATGGCGCTCCTCCCCCACCCTTCAACGGCATCGCCCACGTCGCCATCCGTGTCCACGACCTCGCCGCTTCCACTGCCTTCTACGAAAAGCTCGGCTTTGAGCAGGCCTTCGACCTCCGCAAAAACGACATCCCCTACGAATCGTTCCTCAAGATCAACGATCATCAGTTCATCGAGCTCTACCCCACGACCGAACGCAGTCCGGAGATCGGCTTCCTGCATCTCTGTTTCGAAGGGGCAGACCTCAACGCCATTCACGATGAATATCTCGCCCGCGGCCTCACGCCCACTCCCGTTCGCAAAGCCGGCGCAGGTAACCTGCTCTTCACCATGGCCGGCCCGCTACAGCCATCAGGCCCGCAAAACATCGAGTACACCCAATACATGCCTGACTCTCTACACAGCAACGATCAGGGCAAACACCTGGGTTCAGATCGCGTCGCTGACAAGCTGATCGCCGTCGCGCTCGCGATGAAGGACACCGCGGCCGCGCGTGACTTCTATATCAATCAGATCCACTTCAAACCGATCGCCGGCGACCAGATGGATCTGCACATGCCCGGAGATTCCGGCCAGGAGGTCGAGATCGTGGCCGCCAGCTTCGGAACCAAGGCTCGACTCACGCTTGGATCGGAAAGCCTCGCCCGCGCCGCCCGGCACCTCCATAAAGAGGGAATCGCCGCATCGAAGAACGGCAAATCCCTCACCATCACCGACCCGGACGGCAACATCCTGCTGCTCGAGAATCGCTGAAGTCGCTGATGACCCCGATGACCCCTCGCCAGGCGCTCCTCGCTGCCTCCAAGATCCTCTCCGTCGATCCCCATCTCCGCGATACCGCCGCCCGCGACGCCGAGCTCCTTCTCTTGAACCAGCTGGGCATCGACCGCGTCCAGCTCTTCACCAATCCTGATAGAGAGCTGAGCAAAGAAGAAGAACTCTCCTTCTGGCAAAACGTTCACCGCCGCGCCGCCAGCGAACCCATCCAATACATCACCGGCCAGCAGGAGTTCTACGGTCTCAACTTGCATGTCACTCCCGCCGTTCTCATTCCCCGTCCCGAGACCGAACACCTCGTCGAAGCTGTTCTGAAATTTCTGCCCGCAGACAAACCTCAAACAATCGCCGACATCGGCACCGGCTCCGGAGCCATCGCCATCGCACTCG
>DATAVY010000041.1:0-4280 GCA_036267495.1 Edaphobacter sp. | reverse complement strand
CGCAACAGGTCTTCGTACCACTCAATCTTCAGATCGGGATGCAGTCCGCCCTGAAAGAGAATCCCGGTGCCGCCCAGATCCAGAGTCTCCTGAATCTTGTCGAAAATTACTTCTTTCGGCAGAACATATCCTTCTTTGTGGCCCATCGGCCGATAGAAGGCGCAGAAGCTGCAGTATTCCGTACAGAAGTTCGTGTAGTTGATGTTGCGATCGATGATGTAGGTGACCGTGCCTTCAGGATGCAGCCGGCGACGGACAGCGTCAGCTTCCATCCCGATGCCGATCAGGTCATCGGACTCGAACATCTCCAGCGCTTGCGCTTTAGTCAGGGACATTTGGGCTCAAAGAACCTAACTTCTATTGTAACGAAGCCTTCAGAAAAAATTCTGCTGAGCGATGTTCATGAGCACTTTTCGGCGGAGTCCGTTTTAGAAAAATCGCGCGTTTCCAAGGGTGCCGCCCTCCTGTCATATTGCTTGGTGGAAGACCGAGGACGTGCATCGCCGAATTCCACCCTTCCAAAATCGCTAAGGAGCGGGCCACCCGGGCCTTCCAGCCAACTCCAACCCCTTCGTTGACTTGCGGCCGCAACCCTCCTACCATACCGCCACCGAATGATTGGCCAAACCATCTCTCACTACCGCATCACCGAAAAACTCGGTGGCGGCGGCATGGGGATCGTGTACAAGGCCGAAGACACTCGCCTCCATCGCTTCGTCGCCCTGAAATTTCTCCCCGATGATGTCGCCCGCGATCCCCAGACTCTCGCACGTTTTCAACGCGAAGCCCAGGCTGCGTCCGCGCTCAATCACCCCAATATCTGCACCGTCTATGACATCGGCGACCAGGACGGCAAAGCCTTCATCGCCATGGAATTCCTCGATGGCGTAACTCTGAAGCACCGCATCGGCACCAGGCCCATGGAGTTGGAATCGCTGCTCGACCTGGGCATTGAAATCGCCGACGCCCTCGACGCCGCGCATTCCAAAGGCATCGTTCATCGCGACATCAAGCCGGCAAATCTTTTCGTGACAGAGCGCGGACACGCCAAAATTCTCGACTTCGGACTGGCCAAGTCGCGTGCCTCCGCGGCTCCCGACGGTGCCACCGTCGCCAGCGCCGACGATCCACATCTCACCAGCCCGGGCAGCACTCTTGGCACCGTGGCCTATATGTCGCCGGAGCAGGCCCTCGGCAAAGACCTCGATGCTCGCACGGATGTGTTTTCATTTGGCGTCGTGCTGTACGAGATGGCCACCGGAACCCTCCCCTTTCGCGGAGACACCACCGCCGCAACTTTCGACGCCATTCTTCACAAAGAACCTGCACCGCCTCTGCAACTCAATCCCGATCTTCCGCCGGAACTCGGCCGCATCATCCACAAGGCTCTGGAACGCGACCGCGAGATCCGTTATCAAAGTGCCGCCGAAGTCCGCGCCGATCTCAAAGGCCTGAAGCGCGACACCAGCTCGGGCAAAGTGAGCGCGGCGGTCGGAACTCTCCAGTTGACTGCAAAGCCGAAGCGGCTCTGGCCCTGGATCGCCGCCCCTCTGGGCCTTCTCGCGATCGCAGTTCTGATCTGGTTCCTCATTCCCGTAAGCCCGCCCAGAGTCACCGGCGTGACTCAGATCACCCACGACGGCTTCAGCATGGGCAACATGCTCACCGACGGCGCGCGCATCTATGTCGCGCAGTTCCGCCCCGACGGCTTGATCCTGGCCCAGGTTTCCACCACTGGAGGTGAGACCTCCGCAATTCCGAGCCCCGTCAAGAACATGATGATCGACGACATCTCCGCCGATCATTCTCAACTGCTGGTCGGCAGCCTGGTAGTGACCGGCACTCGCGAAGCTCCGCTATGGGCTCTCCCCTTGCCTGCCGGCTCTGCGCGGCGCGTAGGCAACATCCTGGCCAGCAACGCAGCTTGGTCGCGCGACGGCCGCCTGATGGTTTTCATCAAGGGTGCAGATCTCTATCTGGCCAACGCAGACGGGACCGCTGAGCGCCATCTCATGACGGCGCCTGATGCCGCCGTTTCTCCAGCCTTTTCTCCCGACGGAGGCCGCATCCGATTTTCGGTCCTGAACCAATCCAATGTGAACTCGTTGTGGGAAGTCCGCACCGACGGATCCAACCTGCATCAACTGTTCAAGGGATGGCACACTCCCGACGACGAATGTTGCGGACGATGGAGCGACGATGGGCGATACTATTTTTTCGAAAGTGGAAGCGGCCAGACTGACGATATTTTCGCTGTCGCCGACTCTGCCTCAATCTTCCGCAAAACGTCCTCGATCCCCACGCGGCTTACAACCGGCCCGCTCCTCTACTCCACGGTCCGGCCCGACCCCAATGGCCACCGGCTATTCGTACAAGGTGTCCAACCGCGCGCGGAAGTCGTCCGCTATGATGCCGCGGCGAGGCAATTTCTCCCGTTTCTCGGCGGAATTTCCGCCAGCGACCTCGCCTTCTCGCGCGATGGCAAATGGGTCGCATACACCACGATTCCCGAATTGACTTTGTGGCGTAGCCGCATCGATGGCAGCGATCGCTTGCAGCTTACCTACCCTGGCGCGGTAGCCACGCTTCCCAGTTGGTCCCCCGATGGTACTCAGATCGCTTACATCTCCGTTCAATCCGGAAAGCCCGCGAAGATTTTCTTGGTTTCCGCGCAGGGCGGTCAGCCCGAAGAGTTGTTACCAGAGAATCTTGGCGAGGTGGACGCAACCTGGTCTCCCGACGGCACCCAGCTTGCCTTCGGACGCGTGTCTGTCTTCAATACCGGCGCCCCCATCGAGATTCAATTACTCGATATGAAGACCCGAAAGCTCTCGGTGTTCCCCGGTTCCAAAGGTTTGTTTTCCCCGCGCTGGTCTCCCGACGGCCGCTATCTTGCAGCGCTCGGCGTCGAGGGCTCGCACAATCTCATGCTCTATGACTTCCACACCCAACAATGGTCGGTGTGGTTCACCGACGCCAACAGCATCAACTATCCGTATTGGTCGGCCGACAGCCGTTATATCTATTACGACACCTTCATTAGCACCAACGCAACCTGCCATCGCATTAAGGTCGGAGCGCAGCAGCCGGAGGAACTATTCGGCTTGAGCACGCTGCGCCGCTATGCCGGATTCTGGGGATCATGGAGCGGCCAGGCCCCCGACGACTCCCGCCTCTACGTCCACGACCTCAGCACGCAAGACATCTACGCCCTCGATGTCGATCTTCCCTGAGGGACCGTTCAGAGAAAGAGAACGAGCGTTCAGAGATCGAGCTTTGTGATGGGAACGTTTCGAGGACCAGAGAGCCTAGCAGTTTGCTGAAAAACTCCCGTTGACGACCTCAGAGGCTAAAGCCATCTCCCAAAAGAAAGGCTTTATCGCAGCGCTAGAAGCGCTGCGCCACCCAAAATCGAGTTTTTCAGCAGACTGCTAGCCTTTCGAGGAAAGCTATAAACCTGCGGCTGCCGTTCCAGCGCCCTTGGCAGCCAGTGTGCGGATCTCGATGTACCCGTTTGACACTCTCTCTCCCCCTTCCTATACTTCTCCCGCCGCCACAATCCCCGTCTGGAGCCGATTTCCATGCGATACACGCTGCTCGTCGTTCTCCTCGCTTCTCTCAGTTTTGCGCAAGCCACGCAACCCAAGCTCACTCCGCAGTCGAGCGGAACCACGCAGTTGCTCATCTCCGTCAGTCCCGTAAATTCGCAGGTCGTGTGGGCCTCCGGCACCGGCGGCACGTTCGTCGTCACCACCGACGGAGGCAATCACTGGCGCTCCGGCGTCGTCCCTGGGGCGGAAGCTCTGCAATTCCGCGATGTGCAGGGCGTCAGCGCGAACGTCGCTTACCTGATGTCGATCGGTGACAACACCACCGACTTCCGCATTTACAAAACTTCCGACGGCGGCGCGACCTGGCACGTTCAGTTCACGAATCATCTGGCGAACGCTTTCTACGATTGCATGGCGTTCTGGGCGCCGAACAAAGGCCTCGCCCACAGTGACTCCGTGAACGGCGAGTTCCCCGAACTTCGCACTCTTAGCGGTCAGAAGTGGCATTCGATCGAATCCGCCATGCCGCCGGCGCTGCTGGGCGAAGCTTCCTTCTCATCGAGCGGCACTTGCATCGCGACGCAGGGCGATTCCAACGCCTGGGTCACCACCGGCGGGTCCACGATCTCGCGGATCCTCGCCACCACCGACGGCGGCAATACCTGGAACGCCTATGACACGCCGCTCATCAGCAACCCGAACGCCGGCGGATTGTCGGTTGCCTTCCGC
>DATAVY010000040.1:0-2711 GCA_036267495.1 Edaphobacter sp. | reverse complement strand
TCACAGAAAAAGCATAACCATTTGGCTATGGATTGTCAAAACACAAGCAACTTCGACCTCTTGCCCTTCCCTGGTGGCGAAAACTTGGTTACGTCGTCGTGACAACTATTGTTTGCGTCTTTGGCAACATCCCTAAGTCGGTACTCATACACACAGAGGAGAAAGCCGTATGGCAGACCAACAGGCGCAGCCAATAGACCATCGAACCCAAACCGAAATCAGCGAACTCATCGAGCGATGGGCAAAGGCCGTGCGCGAACTGGATCTCGCCGGCATCCGCGCCGATCACGATCCGAACATCCTGATGTTCGATGTGCCGCCACCCTTTCAGTCGCGAGGCCTCGACGCCTACATGGACACATGGCAGATCTTCTTCTCCTCGAATCCCGAAAGGCCAATTCCCTTCCACTTCGAAGACATCGAGATCACCGCCGGTTCCGACGTCGCCTTTGCCACCGCAAAAGGAAGATGCGTTGACGTTCATCGGGACGGCCGCAGAGAACCGCTCGAATTCCGCCTGACCATGGGCCTCAAAAAGATCGACGGCAAATGGCGCATCCTGCACGAGCACCATTCCGTCCCCGCATCCTGAAGCGGCGCGCGTTACCCCGCCAGCTTCTTGCTCGCCTTCTTCGCCTTCGCCCCACTCTTGCCTTCAAGGTTGAGCGCCACCGCCGCGCGGATCAGCTCCTTCAGCGCGGCCTCGTTAATCTTCTCGCCCTCGCGAATATCAATCGCCCGCCTCACATTCCCCTCCAGGCTCGAATTGAACAGACCCGCTGGATCCTGCAACGCCGCTCCCTTGGCAAACGTCAGCTTCACCACACTCTTGTACGTCTCGCCCGTGCACACGATGCCGCCATGAGAGAACACAGGAGTCCCCATCCACTTCCACTCTTCAACGATTTCGGGGTCAGCCGTATGGATGATCCCGCGCACCTTCGCCAGCATGGTCCCGCGCCAATCTCCAAGCTCCTTAATCTTTTCGTCGATCAACGCAGAAGCAGTTTCCATGGCACACGCTCCTCCTCACCACGCCGGCGTTCTCGCACCTATCTTCGCCGCGCTCGCCCGTGGCTGCAACGCTGCAGACATCAGGCCGCGTTGGGCCACCTTCTCCGCTATCCTTGCACAGAATCGCGAGGTGTCTCATGAGCCAACCTGCCGGCGGCATCGGCAATGTCACATCGAATAACGCGCTCCTCGAAATGGCGATGGCGTACTCCCGCAGCCGCGTCCTCTGTGCCGCTGCTCGTCTCGGTGTCGCCGACGCACTTGGAGATCAAGTGCGCAGCGCCGATCAGCTCGCCGAAACCTGTCACGCGGATGCCGATGCCTTGTACCGCCTGCTGCGCGCCCTCGCCGGCATCGGCATCACCGAGGAAACCGCGCCGAAACATTTTCGGCTCACTCCTCTCGGAACGCCTCTGCGGAAAGACGCGCACCAATCCGCATGGCCGGCCGTCGTCTTCTGGGCGGATCTGCTCGCCGACAGCTGGTCCCTGCTCACCGACTGCATCCGAACCGGCAAGCCCGCCTCGGAGGTGCGCGCGCCGAATGTGCCTTCGCGTTGGTCGCAGGATCCCGAAGCCAGCGCGGTTTTTCGCGCCGTCATGGGCACCGCTCCGGCCAAAGACTACGCTCCCATCGCCAGGGCCTGGGACTTTTCCCGCTCCAGCGTCGTCGCTGATCTGGGCGGCGGCGGGGGCGCGCTTCTTGTCGCAGTGCTCGAGCTCCACCCTCATCTCCAGGGCATGCTCGTCGATCTCGAACCCAGCATAGAGGCAGCCAAGCCGCGCTTCACTCAAGAAAAGGTTCAATCCCGGTGCAAGCTGCTGGCGGCAGATCTGACCCAGTCTGTCCCATCCGGCGCCGATGTCTACATGCTCAAACACGTCCTGCATGGCCGTCGCGATGCGGACGCCCTCACGATTCTCAAAAACTGTCGCGCCGCAATTCCCGGCCACGGCACTCTGCTGATCATCGAGTTCATTCTGCCGCCTCTCGTCTCTCGGCCAGACCCTCAACTGGAAGCTCATCTGATGAGTGATCTCAACATGCTTGCCGTCACCGGCGGCAGAGAACGAAGTGAGCGTGAATGGAAGACCCTGCTTGAAGCGGCAGGCTTTCGATTGAACGGAGTCTACCCGGTTGGCAGCGATGTGGGCGTCGTCGAGGCAAAGCCGGCTCAGACCTGATCCTGCGCATCGGCCAGGTGCTTCGAGGCACACCTGCAAGGCCACGCATTATTCGACATTCGAGCGCGGTGGAATGCGCCCGATCCCGGGGTCGCTATCCAGAAAGTCTGAGAAGCCGGAGGCCAAATCCACTCACTGGCCCAGCTTTACCGGCTCCCGCTCCAAATCCACACCGAACTTCGCCCGCACCCCGTCTTGAATTCGGCCCTGCAGACTCTCGATTTCCGCCGCCGTTGCCCCGCCGCGATTGATCAACGCCAGCGTATGCCGCGACGAAATCCCAGCGGCCCCATCCGTAAATCCCTTCGGAAACCCGGCGCGCTCGATCAGCCACGCGGCCGACAGCTTGACCACTCCATCGCCCGCGGCCCAGTGAGGCATCGCCTCCTCGCTGACCGAAGCCGCAGCTGCCACCTCGCCCATCCGGCCGGCCGCCACCACCGGATTTTTGAAGAACGAACCCGCGCTTCGACAGTCCGGATCGCCTTCCACGATCAACATCCCCTTACCCCG
>DATAVY010000039.1:0-2484 GCA_036267495.1 Edaphobacter sp. | reverse complement strand
GCGAGGGCGACGGAGACGACGCGGTCTTTGAAGCTGAGAGTTGGGAAGCAGACGGCGTCGTTCTTGATGTAGAGGCTGGTCGCGCCGATGCGCTTGCCGAGATTGTTGGCGCGGACGAGCGGGGTGAAGCCTACGGGGAGGTCGGGCTGGAAGCCTTCGGGAATGGGGAGGAGCGCGGCGTAGCGCCAGATGCTGGCTGGGCCTGCGGCGATGTTTTCGCGGGTGAAGATGCCGCGGACCGCTTCGAGATCGTAGGCGACTTCGAGGGGAGCGAGACAGTCGGGACAGGCGGAGAGAGGCTGGTTGCCGAACCGCTTGCCGCACTCGTTGCACTTGAGCTGATACCGGCTGGAGGAATAGTTCATGATGCTCTTTCCGAGGGGAAAGGGCTGAGCTTTGACTTTTCTCTTTTTGGGGATACGGGAAAGGAAGGTGAAATGCGGGGTGCAGGCCTTAATCCGGACTGCGTGCTCCGAATCTCATGTTCCCTGCGGCGTACAGCTTCCCAGGAGAGAGTTGACACCGGTACGCCTTTGTTCTGTCCGGTTGTCGTGGCGTCAAAGGGCTCGTCCCTCAACCACTCTGCATGAAATTCAAATCCGCCGAAGCGGACTGGAATACCTTGTTTGTATCACAGCAGGTAAAGGGCCGCAACTGCGGTTGGGCGGTGGCGCGGAAGTTGTATCGACCGGGCGGTGCTTGGATGGGTGTACTGAAGAGGTAAGGATTTCGCAGCCTGGTTCGGGAGGACGTTATGAAGAGTTATTTGAAGTTTGCTGCCGGTTTCTGGATGAGCGCGTTCCTGATTGCCGGGTCGATGGCTGGAGCGCAGACGACGCCGACCGCGAAGACGAAGAAGGGCGGCGGTTCGGCGACGAACTCGACGGCTGCGACAAATACGAGCAGTTCCAGCCAACCGGCAAACACGGCATCGACCAATACGGCCTCTGCGCCGCAGACGAATGTAACTGCGCATGATCAATCGAGCGCAACGACGACTGTAACTCCCGCGCCGAAGACGATGGTTGGGCCGGACAAACGCACGATCCCGGTACCGCAATCGTAAGTTTTCGATGGAATGGAATGAATCAGCGCGAGGGTGAGCCGTTCGAAGAGAAGATGTCGCTGACGCCCTGAGCGAAAGCGGCTGGGTCGAACTCGGTGCGGACGATCTCATTGGGGCAATTTGTCATGAGGGCTACGCGCCAGTTGCAGACGAAGGCAACCACTTGCTCGGGCTGCCTGGTTTTGATCTCAGAGCACATGTGTTCGGCGGCGGCAACGCCGGTTTCGCCTTCGATATCGATCAGGACAAGATCGTAGTGGCGCGACCAGAACATGGAAAGGCCTTCTGCGTGATTGAGGCTGGAGTCGACGTGGAATCCTGAGAGGGCAAGGACGCGATCGCGAAGGGGGCGGATGGTCTCGCGTGAGCAGATATGGAGGATTGCGCGCTTGCCATCGGTTGCTGTCTGCATAGTTGCCCTATGTGAGTGAATTTTCGCTAGAGCGAACGTCCGGCGCGTATAGGTTCGCAAGAGAATTTTGCCGGGATCAACTTTATTTTACCGGCGATTCCAAGGTTTCGCGGACTCCGGCGCACGTATGTCGTCCAGACAACTTAGCGAAGAGAATGTGGGGATGAACGATTGGGAATTTTCTGGATCGCGAGACTTATTGTTCCGGGTCGTAGTTGAGGTTGGGGCCGAGCCATCGCTCGACTTCCGCGACGCTCATGTTCTTGCGCTGGCTGTAGTCCGCGACCTGGTCGCGATCGATCTTGCCGAGGGAGAAGTAGCGCGATTCGGGGTGGGCGAAGTAGAGGCCGCTGACGCTCGATCCTGGCCACATGGCAAAGGATTCGGTGATCAGCATTCCGGTGTTGGCCTGGACGTCGAGGAGACGCCAGAGGGCGTCTTTTTCCGTGTGATCGGGGCAGGCTGGATAGCCGGCGGCGGGGCGGATGCCGCGGTATTTTTCCTGGATGAGATCGGCGGGGCTTAGGTTTTCCTGGCAGCCGTAGCCCCATTGGTCGCGCGCGCGTTTGTGCAGGCATTCGGCGAAGGCTTCGGCGAGGCGATCGGCGATGGCTTCGGCCATGATGGCGTTGTAGTCGTCGTTGTCGGCTCGGAAGCGATCGCATAGCTCCTTGAGGCCGATGCCGCTGGTGACGGCGAAGGCGCCGATGTGGTCGGGCAGGCTGGTTTCTTTTGGGGCGATGAAGTCGGCGAGAGAGCGGCATGGCTCGCTGCCTTCCTTGTTTGCCTGTTGGCGGAGGAAGTGGAACTGCTCGAGGACATTCTTGCGTGTGCTGTCGGTGTAGAGTTCGACGTCGTCACGGATGGCGGTGGCGGGAAAGAAGCCGTAGACGCCGCGGGCGGTGATGAGATTTTTTTCGATGATGCGATCGAGAAGAGTATTGGCGTCGGCGAAGAGCTGGCGGGCCTGCTCGCCTTGTTCCGGATGCTCGAGGATGCGGGGGTA
>DATAVY010000038.1:0-10658 GCA_036267495.1 Edaphobacter sp. | reverse complement strand
GCGGTATTCGACGACGGGAGATTCGGCGTTGCTGAATGCGCAGCCGATCTCGGTGGAGTCGACTAAGGGCCTGATTGCGATTGCGCATAACGGCAACCTGGTGAACCTGGGAACGGCGAAGGAGCGGCTGGAGCGCGATGGGGCGTTGTTTCAGACGACGAGCGATTCGGAGATCATCATTCAGCTGATCGCGCACTCGAAGCAATCGACGCTGGTGGATTGCATCGCGGAGTCGCTGGGGCAGGTGGAGGGTGCGTTTTCGATTGTGATGATGACGCGGAACCGGATCTTTGCGGCGCGCGATCCGCATGGATTTCGGCCGCTGTCGATGGGCCGGATTCCGGGTGTGGATGGGGCGCCGGATACGTTTGTTTTTGCGAGTGAGACATGCGCGTTCGATCTGCTGCATGCGAAGTATGAGCGCGATGTGAAGCCGGGTGAACTGGTGATGGTGTCTGAGGATGGCGTGACTAGCCGGTACTTCAATACGACGACGGAGCAGGCTAGCTGTGTGTTCGAGCATGTTTATTTCGCGCGGCCAGACTCGAAGATTTACGGGCGCTGGGTACAGCAGTCGCGCGAGGAGATGGGGCGGCAGTTGGCGCGGGAGTCGGGGGTGGCGGCGGATCTGGTGGTGCCGGTACCGGATTCCGGTGTGACGGCTGCGCTGGGGTATGCGGCGGAGTCGGGGATTCCGTTCAACTTCGGTTTGATTCGCAATCATTATGTGGGACGCACGTTTATTGAGCCGGAGCAGCGGGTGCGGGATTTTGGCGTGAGGATGAAACTGAATCCGGTGCGGAGTCTGCTTGAGGGAAAACGCGTGGTGCTGATCGATGACTCGATTATTCGCGGGACGACTTCGCGGAAGATTGTGCGGATGGTACGTGCGGCGGGGGCCAAGGAAGTGCATCTGCGGATTTCTTGTCCGCCGACGATTTCGCCTTGTTTTTATGGGGTGGATACGCCGAGCAAAAAGGATTTGATTGCGGCCAATAAGTCGGTGGCGGAGATTTGTGAGTTCGTGGAGGCGGATTCGCTGGCTTATCTGTCGCTGGTGGGGCTGACACATGCCTGTACGAAGGGCGAGCCGGTGAATGGCTTGTCGCCTGGGAGTTTCTGTACGGCTTGCTATACGGGAGACTATCCGACGCAGTGGGTGGACGTGTCGGAGATACTGCCGGCGACGGTCCACGCCTGATTCTTATCTAGCGGTCTTCGGTCTCGGTGGGATGCTTGCCGGTAAAGTCGGAGCAACAGGGTTTGTTGGTGGGTTGGAATTCCATGTACTCGACGCGGGTAAGGTCGGGATCGAAGAGATTGAGCTGGACCTTGCCATCGCGGCCCATCTGCGTTTTGGTACAGTTAGGGCCTTCACACTTGTTGCGGGCCAGGGCTGCGACTACATCGCTCATGTGACCAGTGCCGAGCGAGAAGTGATCGACCATGCCGTAGTCGTGCAGGCTGGGAGTGGGACTGACGTTGAGCATGTACTCGAGCCAGTCGGTGCCATCGGGAACCTGCTGGCTGATGTAGTCGGTGCGGTCGTCGGTTTTGCCACCGTGCCAGTAGGGACGGAAGCCGAGGAGATCGCGATAGAAACGATCTTCGGCGGTGCGGTCGCGGACAAGCAGGCCGGCGTGGATGATGCGGCGGGACGTGGCGTTGGGGGAGGACGCCGGAACTCCTGCGGGCTTTACGCCCTGCTGGACGAAGAGGATGAGGTTGCCTTCGGGATCGCGAACACCGAAGATTCCATGAGCGAGCGGTTGGGTGATGGCGACCGAGTGTGCCTTGAGATAGCGCTCGAGGGCTGCGGCATTGCGGGTGGTGAAGGCGACGGCCTCCATGCGCGCGGCCGGTGCGGGCGATGGTAGCGGTTTGACCTCGATCCATTGCGTGGCGTTGACAGGATAGACGGTGAGACCATCGCTCTCGGCACCGTGAAATCCAAGGGTCTTGCCGTAGAAGGCCGCCGAAGCGGCTGGATCTGAGGCATAGACGCGGAGGAAGGCGATGCCGGTAATGGCCGGCCGCTGCTGCGACTGCGCGAATGCGGCGACGGAAAGGAATAGAAGCAGGAGAGTGGATCTTCGCATAGCCCTCTACTGTAGAGGATGGATTTATTTGCGGTCAAAGAATGAAATATTTCGCTAGGGCTGGACGAACTCGGCGTGCATGAAGAGGTAGTCCATCGGCTGGCCGGGTTTGACGCCACACTGGCGGATGAGGCTGGCGAGCTGGGCGTAGTGACGGATGCCGTGCAGGAGCGCATGGAAGAGGATGGTTTTGCGGTCGGAGCGGAGCGAGCCCATGGAGCGGGTGACGTAATCGATTGATTCGTTCCAGTCGATGTCGGAGGTGATGAGCTGGCGCAAGATTTTGATTGCGCGGTCGTGGACGGCGTAGATGGATTCGACGGAGTCGAAGGGGATGGAGGCGTAATCGGTCATTGGGAGGTCAGCGAGGCGCTCGGCGTAGCGGAGTTGTGCGGCGACGATGTGCTGGAGGAGTTCGGCTACGGTCTTTGTTCCTGCGATGTCGCACGGCTGGTTGAGGAGCTCGGGGTGATTGGCGAGGAGTTGTCTCCAGCCGGTGGCAGTCTGTTCATTCCAGGCGATTACTTCTTCGGCGGAAAGGGCGGGCTGGGTCATGCTCGCACCTGATGTAAGGCGCGGTGGCCGATGTCGCGACGGAATTGCATGCCTTCGAAGGAGATCGCTGCGAGTTGGGCGTAGGCCTTGTCGAGGGCAGTTTGGAGATCGGGCGCCGTGGTAGAGATGGCGAGAACGCGGCCGCCGGCAGTGATCAGTTGATTGTCTTTGATGACAGTGCCGGAGTGGAAGACGACGACATCTTCAGTTTCATTTTTGACGGGCGCTGGAATGGTGATGAGTTTGCCCGATGTGAATTTGCCGGGGTAGCCGCCGCTGGCTGCAATGACGCAGACGCTGGCGCCAGGGCTCATTCGGATGGTGAGCTGGTTGGCGGTGCCGTCGATCGCGGCGTTGAAGAGGTCGACGATGTCGGTTTCGAGGCGGAGGAGGATGGCTTCTGTCTCTGGGTCGCCGAAGCGGGTGTTGAATTCGAGGACCATGGGGCCGCGCGAGGTCATCATGATGCCGCAGAAGAGAATGCCGCGGAAGGGATTGCCTTCGGAGCGCATGCCATCGACGACCTTCTGGGCTACGTTGCGGAGAAGCCACTGGCGCATGGCGGGCGTCGCGATGGCGTCGGTGGAGTAGGCGCCCATGCCGCCGGTGTTGGGGCCGGTGTCGCCTTCGCCGATGCGCTTGTGATCCTGGGCGGAGGCGAGTTCGATGGCGTGGGTGCCATCGCAGAGAGCGAAAAAAGAGAGCTCTTCGCCGGTGAGGAACTCTTCGAGAATGATCTCGGTTTCCTGTGCGCCGAGGAGCGCTCCGCTGAACATCTGGGCGGCGGTTTCTTCGGCTTGGAGATGAGTGTTGCAGATGACGACGCCTTTGCCGGCGGCGAGGCCTGAGGCTTTGACCACGACGGGGACGGTGAAGCGGCGGAGTTCTTCGCGGACTTCGCCGAGCGTGGTGCAGAGAGCGTAGGCCGCGGTGGGAATGACGTGGCGCTGCATGAACTCTTTGGCGAAGGCTTTGCTGGTCTCCAGCTGCGCGGCGGCCTGAGTAGGGCCGAAGACGCGACGGCCGCGTTTCGTAAGCTCGTCGACGATGCCGACGGAGAGAGGAAGCTCTGGGCCGATGACGGTGAGGGCTGGCTGTTCAATGGCGACGATATTGACCATCGCGTGAAGATTGCCGGGATCGACAGGAATGCAGCGGGCAAGCTGGGCGATGCCTCCGTTGCCGGGGGCGCAGAGGATTTCTGTTACCAGAGGCGATTTATGGAGCGCCCAGACTATGGCGTGCTCACGGCCTCCGCCACCGATGACCAGAACCTTCATTCGTGCGTGTGCTCCTGTTTGTCTCTATGCCTGATTATCTCTCGTTTTGAGGGGCGCAATGGAGGAGGTTGCTGAACCGAGCCTGTTGGGACCGTCTCCCCATCGTTGACGGAGCCGGCGATTCATTGGCTCGGAGTAGCCTCTGGCGACAAGTTCACCGAGCAGGCCGGAGATAAGAATGACAACGAGGAAGAGCGCTAGAACGTAATTCATTGGTTTACCGGCGGCCAGGAAGAGCGAGAAGAAAACCAATACGACAAATACGTGGGTTAAATAGACCTCGTAGCTGCGTTGCCCGAGCCTGAGGATCGGGGTGAGGACGCGGGGCGCCCGCCAGCGCGTTTGTGCAAACACGGCAATGAGCAGGCAAGTGCCTATGGCAAGGACGGTCATGTTCAGGCCATTGCGCCCGAGACCCCAGGCGTAGGCACGGATTGAGAAGGCGAGACTGAAGGTCAGCAGTATTGTGCCTGAGACGCCGAAGATCCAGAGAGCCATGTGAGACAGATGACGCCTTGCGACAAAGAGCGCGGTGAGACAGCCTAGAGCGATGGCGTCCATTCCTCCGAGATAGGAATATTCTCTCCAGACCGGATTATGGTTGAAGACGTTCGATCGGGCAAAGGGTCCTAAGATGACGAAGAGAATGAGGGGCACCAGGAGAAATCTTTCCCGGCGAAAGAGACGGCAGACGAGAGGAAAGAACAGGTAGAACATCTCTTCGACGGAGAGCGACCAGAGAATGTCCCAGCTTGCCGGCAGGTAGCCTCGCTGAGCTTCGAGAAGATTGATGTGGAAGGTGAGGGCGGCGAGAAGAGCGCGGCCCAGGCCTCCTGTCTTTGGAGAGATGATGAAGTTGCTGAAGTGGGCGAGATGAAGGCCGCTGAGGATCGCGAGAAGGAGCAGGAGCAGCGGCGCGATGCGGGCGAATCGCAGCTGGTAGAACTCACGAATATTTACGGTGGAGATGGAACCCCATCGCCGGAGGGTCGTTGACGTGATGAGAAAGCCGGAGACGGCGAAAAATATCTGTACGCCGAACTGCCCATTCCAGACGAGGGAGTAGACAAGCTGTGGCGGGAGGCCATGAGTGTATGGGACCTTCGCTCCGAGCAGCCGCATGTTGACGTGGTTCATCAACACAAAAAAGATGGCCAAGCCACGGAGAAGATCGACTCCATCAAGTCGCGTCCAGCTATGGGCAGAGTTTCTCGTTTCCGCTAAGGTCATGTTGTCGTTGTTGGCGATGACGTCTGCAATCTAACTGATCATTTGACCGCGACCGAGATGGCTTCGGCGAGGGAGTGGCTTAGGAGAGCGGGTTTTGCCGAGGACCCGATGCGTACTTCGTAGGCGCCTTTGAAGGGAAGTTGTTCGCTGAGGGTGACGCGAATTCCGGGGCGAATTCCCTTGGACGCGAGGTAGCGAAGCATCTCAGGATCTTTGTCGGAGACACTGGAGACCTTTGCCGATTGGCCGGGGCGGAGTTCGGAGAGCGACCGGGGCTCCTGGGTCATCTGGGCAGGCAGAGTGCCATCCATGGCGGGGATGGCATGGCCGTGCGGGTCGAACTCGGGATGGCCGAGCTTGGCGGCGATGCGTTCTTCGAAGCGCTCGGAGATGAAGTGTTCGAGGCGCTCGGCCTCCTGGTGAACTTCATCCCAGGGATAATCGAGTACCTCGTGGAGAAATGTCTCGATGAGCCGATGGTGACGGACAATTTCGAGGGCGCGCTTCTTCCCTGCCTTGGATAGTTTTACGCCGTGGTGCTTCTGATAAATGACGAGCGGCGGCTGCTGTGCGGCGAGCTTTTGCAGCATGTTGGTGACGGAGGCCGCGGTGATCGACAGGTGGATGGCGATTTCAGTGCTGGAAACCTGGCGTTCGGGCCGGCCGCTCAACTGGAAGATTGCTTTGAGATAGTTGTCGGCGGCTTCGCTGCCCGCGGAGGCTGCGATGCTGTTAGTTTCGGCCGTTCGCTCCAGCGTGGTGGTCGCTTTCTTCATTGCTGCCAGCTTGACTTAGCTTAACATTAAAGTAATATTTAGGCATGGCTAATATGTTGGTTAGCGGAGACAAGCCAACGTTTGGCCCCAAGTTCCGGCGGAACGAGATGTGGACCTACTTCGGGCCGGCCTTTGTGGCCTCGGTGGCCTATATCGATCCGGGAAACTTCGCGACCAATATTGAAGGCGGAAGCAGGTTTGGGTACCGGCTGCTGTGGGTGCTGCTGTGGTCAAATGCGATGGCCATCCTGATCCAGTATCTTTCAGCGAAGCTGGGCATTGTGACGGGGCTGACGCTGCCGCAGAACTGCAGGAAACATTTTTCGCGGCCCATGACGCTGTTTTTATGGGCAGCGGCGGAGGTTTCGGCGATTGCGACGGACCTGGCGGAGTTTCTCGGGGCGGCACTCGGGCTTTATCTATTGTTTGGGCCGGCGATGCTGGCGCATGGGTGGTCGCGGACGGAGACGCTGTTCGCGGCGGCGCTGGTGTCGGCGGTGGGAGTGTTCCTGATCCTGGCGCTCGATCTGGTGGGGTACCGCTGGCTGGAGCGCGGAATCATGGCGTTCGTCGGGGTAATTGGGGTCTGCTATGGGTTCGAGGTGTTTCTGGTGCATCCGGACTGGAGACTGGCGGCGTTCCATACGCTGGTCCCGACGCTCGATCCGAAGGACTGGCATGGAAGTTTGTATGTTGCGGTCGCGATGCTGGGGGCGACGGTGATGCCGCATGTAGTGTATCTGCACTCGGCGCTGGTGCAGCCGCGGCGGGAAGAGCTGGTGAAACAGCCGTTGATTCCGGGCGCATCGAGGCGGCGGAGTTACCTGCGATTTGAACTGATCGATGTCTTTGCGGCGATGAATGGCGCGTGGCTGATCAATTCGGCCATGATTGTGATGGCTGCCGTCGCGTTTGCGCATCTTTCGAATCCGGTTACGACGATCGAGGACGCGCACCGGACGCTGGGGCCGCTGCTGGGACCGATGGCGGCGACGGTGTTTGCGGTGGCGCTGCTTTGTTCGGGACTGTCGTCATCGACGGTCGGGGTGATGGCTGGTCAGGTGATCATTGAGGGGTTTCTGGATATCAAGTTTTCGATCTTTCTGCGGCGGCTGATCACGATCATCCCGGCTCTGATTGTGATTGCCGTGGGACTCGATCCTCTGAAGATTTTGATTCTGTCGCAGGTGGTGCTGAGCTTTACACTTCCGTTTGCACTGATTCCGCTCTTGTTGCTGACGAACCGGAGTTCGGTCATGCGGAGCTTTGTGAGCGCCCGGCGGACGAGGGTAGCAGGGTGGTGCGCCGTGGGAGTTATTCTGACGCTGAATGTTGTTCTGCTGGGGCAGCTTGCATTGGGGATGTAAGCTCGAGCTAGTCCCCATAAGATTGCATTCACCGCCAAATGTGCGATGTCTGGGCAATCCTATTCTTCGCGGCTGTGACCTCGGCGCACCTTGAGATACGGCCGAGGGACGCGGATATAGCCGGATAAAACGCTAAGCAGTCTTGAATTTGCTGAGAAGCTGCTCAGCCATGCCGGTCATGCTGCCGGCAGGTTGAGCTTGCCCGTTAGGGGCGAAGTGCTGAACGACCATCGGCAGGACGGTGGCCAGTGCCGCGGATACGATTGCGGGCGAGACACCAACCTTGGCTGCGGTCTTTTCGATGAGGCCGGTACCGCCGAGGCCCTGCTGGACCTGCTCGGGTGTGGCGGTGGCGGCTTGCCCCGCTCCCCATGCGCCGATGTGCGAGGCCATACCGTTGTTTTTGAAGGCGTCCAACACGCCCTGAATGCCTTCAGGGTGCTGGCTGAGAGCTTCGATGAAACCTCCGGCAACCTTGGCCTGATCGGTACCGGCTGCGGCTCCTGTCTGTCCGGCAAGCGATTGAATCATGTCCATAATTCCCATGGTGTTCACCTCGAACATCAATGGTAGGCGCGTTTCTGGAGAAGTGCCGTAGGGAAATGTAAATATTTCGCGATTTCTCAGGACCTTCATTTCTCGGGACTGTATGAAGATTTGACCGGATGAATTTTGACCGGCGCAGCCCTCCGCTCAGACGAAAGGGCTGCGCCCGTTCAGCAAATTCTTGGTGACTATAACTTCTTCTTCAGGTCGTAGGCCATGTTTTTGTGGGCGGCTACGGCAGTCTTGCCTTTGATCACCGCGGCGCGGAACTTGGCGTCCTTGGTATCTTTGGCTTCTGAGGTAAAGGCACGCAGGGCTTTGGCGTGATCGGTCACCATCTGGTCCATGTACTCTTTGTCGAAATCGTTACCCGAGAGACCATTGAGTTTGTCCAGCTCCTTCTGGTGGTCGGCGTCCGGACCAGTGGGAGCGGTCAGGCCCCATGAGTCGGCGAAGGGCTTCATACTGTCAGTCATTTGCGTGTGTTCTTTAACCATCTTTTCGGCAAAGGCCTTCACAGCCGGATTGGTTGCCTTCTCTTCGGCCAGCTTACTGAGCGCGATCTCGTTCTGATCCGATTGCGCAGCCGTGGCGAGGAATTTCTTATCGTCATCGGATTGCGCATTCACCCGGGTGGGGACTAGGGCGACGGCGAAACCCAATGCGGCGAAGCAAATCATTTGCGTAGTTTTGTTCATGTCATCTCCAGGGTGCGGGGAGGCCGCACGATCTTCTTTCCTTCAAGCGCATAGGAAGCGGTGGTATTGCGTTGCGTTGCATGGGGGTGCGGGGTTGATTTTCATTGCGTGAAGAAAGAGATAGACTTAGGGCCATGAGCGATCAAACCAAAGTTGCGATTTCTACCAAAGAGGCTCCTGCTGCCATCGGCCCGTACTCCCAGGCAGTGCGGGTGGGAGATGTGTTGTACGCATCCGGGCAGGTTGCGCTGGATCCGGCTACCGGCCAGTTGGTTGCCGGTGGGATCACGGATCAGACAGTGCGCGTGCTGGAGAATGTGAAGGCTGTTCTGGCGAAGGCCGGCCTTGGAATGGAGCATGTGGTGAAGACCACCGTGTTTCTGAAGTCGATGGGTGACTTTGCGGCGATGAATGAGGTGTATGCGCGATATCTGGCGCCGGAGGGCGTGGTGGCGCCGGGGCGGTCGACGGTAGCGGTGGCCGGATTGCCGAAGGATGCGCTGGTGGAGATTGAAGTGATCGCCAGGGGCTAAACCATCTCCCGAAGGCGGGATTCCGGCAAGCTGATGGGCAAGCTGACGCTCGGTTTCATGGCTCGTCCTGAAACATAATGGATGATTGGGCATCTAATTGACAGAAGATATGTTTCTGGAAAGAGAGGCTGAAGCGATGGCCGAGAGACAGGTTGATAAAGTGCAGAAGACCGAGGCGGAGTGGCGTGAGCTGCTGACCCCGGAGCAGTTCCATGTCATGCGCGAGGGCGGGACGGACCGGCCGTTTACTGGAGCGCTGGTGAACAACCACGATGACGGAATTTATCATTGCGGGGCGTGCAATGCGCCGTTGTTTACCTCGGACAAGAAGTTTGAATCGGGAAGCGGATGGCCGAGCTTCTGGAATCCAGTTTCGGCGGATGCGATCGAGACGATTGAGGACAATTCGCTGGGAATGAGGCGGACCGAGGCGAGGTGCGCCAAGTGCGGCGCCCACCTGGGCCACGTGTTTCCCGATGGGCCGAAGCCTTCGGGGCTGCGGTATTGCATGAACAGCACTTCGCTGGGTTTTGAGAAGAAGTAGACGCCGCTCTTTGCAACATATTTATAGCAACGGCTTGCGCCTAGCCCACGATACCTGCGGGCTTCGTCATTAGGAGATCACGGGACATGTGCTTAGGGGCGCTGGCCGTGGGTGGTGGCTGAGATGGGGGTGGCGGAGGGGGTGGCGATTCCGATGAACTCGGTGATGGAGTTGGCGGTGAAGTTGGTGAGCCAGATGTTGCCGGAGGCGTCGATGGCTAGACCGCGGGGATTGCTGAGGCCGTCGGCCTGGTAGCCGGCGGCGGGTGAGATGGCGACGCCAGTGTTGGTGAACGCGGAGAGCGAGCTGCCGTCGCGGTTGGCGACCCAGACGCGGTTGCTGCCGTCGATGGCGATCTGCGCGGGGCCTTTGAGGCCGCCGCCGGTGTAGCCTGCGGCGGGGGAGACGGGAGCGCCGTTCTTGTCGGAGACGCCGATGGCGTTGTTGAGGCTGCTGGCGTACCAGATGTTGTCGGAGGAGTCGACGGCGAGGGAGGTGAGGTCGTTGCCGGCGGCGGCGGTGGAGGTTTCGGCGGTGGAGCTCTGGGTGGCGGGAAGGGTGAAGCGGAAGAGAGTGCGGGGCTGGCCGATGGTCCAGCCGATGCCTGCGCTGTTGACGGCGATGCCGGAGTCGTAGGTGGCGGTGGGGAAGGTTTTGAGGACGGAGCCGTCGCCGCGAAGAATGGTGGTGCGGTCGGTGCCGGAGACCCAGAGATTCTGCGCGGCGTCGAAGGCGGGGAAGAAGCAGGCGGTGGCGCAGGGGAAGGCGGAGCTGGTGAGCGAGGCTCCGGTGGTGGAGAATTTGGAGATGGTGGATGCGTTGAGCGGGCCGAAGTTGACGACCCAGGGATTGTCGCCGGCGTCGATGGCGATGGAGTAGGGGAGGTTGAGGCCGCCGCCGGTGAAGCCGTTGGCTCCGGAGAGGATCTTGCCGGTAGGATCGAACTCGGTGAGATTGTTGCCGATGTAGCCGGGGACCCAGACGTTGCCGATGGAGTCGATCGCGGGGAAGTAGGGGGCGACCATCTTGC
>DATAVY010000037.1:0-13759 GCA_036267495.1 Edaphobacter sp. | reverse complement strand
CGAAGAAGGACGATGCGGCCGAGGTGATAGGCGTTATGGGCGGCGAGCGAGATCAGCTGGTCGCGGATGGACATGATGCGGGTGGGGGTGCCGGGGCGGGATGGGCAGCGGATGGGCTGGTCGAGGCGAGAGGTTTCCTGGGCGGCAGTGGCGGCTTGTTCGGCTGCGTGGAGGAAGCGGTTGCGGAGTTGGTCCCAGGTTTCCTGCGGCTGTTCGGTTGAGGACTTTTGGGCGAAGCCGTCGGAGGGTTGGCCGGGGAAGGGCGTTTCGATGCCGGCGATCCAATCGAGCGTGATTTGCTGCCAGAAGGCCATGTGCCAGAGCTCGGCGTAGATAGTGTGGGGGGTGTTGGGGAGCTCGCGGTGGGCGAGGTCTTCGGAGAGGCCTTCGAGGATGTGAGAGGGTGCGGCGGCGTAGCTTTCGGCGATGATGGCGTGGGCTAGTTCATTCATGGGTGTCTCCGATCATTGAGATGTGGGCGATCCATCCAATGAGCCTCCCCTGGTCGAAAATATGCAAAGTCTTCATTCGATTTCAGTTAGGATTGGACTTCAGGTTTTCGATTATTGGCAAACTATTGATTCTAGTGGGTTTGCCCTCCGCGATGCGGGTAAAGCCTTCAATTCAAACAAGTAAAGCCCCGGGAGGGATGGTTCTCTCGGGGCTTACTTTCTTTCTCTACTGTTTTAATTATAGAGGATTTGGGTAACTTAAATGTCGCGACTAAGTATCACAAATTGATGGAGTTAGGTGGTTTTGGGACTTGACAAGCGATTTCGCCTTTGTTTTGAGGATTTTTTGATGGATTCATTTTCTGCCGCTGGGATTCGAACCATGACGGCATGGGTGAGTTTAGTGCGTCGAAATATTCGCTGCCGCGAAGATGGGGCACCCGGATTTGTGATTGGGTTAGATGTTGGGCGACACGCCGTCGAATTATCCGGTCTTCAAAGGTCCTGCGACCTTGTAAGTATTGAGGATGTTGCCGGACGGGAAAGCTTTCGTGCTGACGAGGTCGAAGGAACGTGGCGTGGTTCCTTCCGCAAAGAAGCGCTTCCCTGTGCCCAACAGAATTGGATAGACGATCAGCAGGACTTCATCCGCAAGCCCATGTTCGAGCAGCGGCGATGTCAGCGTGGAACTACCCCAGAGGATTAGGTCCGGGCCGTCCTGCGATTTGATGCGGCGAATGCCCTCGACGAGGTCCGATCCGAGGGCCTCGACCGGGCCCCATTCGAGGCTGTCCGGACGGTGGGTCGCGATATATTTTGTTGCCGCATTGATGCCGTCCGCTATCGGACTGCTGGGCGCCTTTGGCCAGAAGCCCGACCAGAGATCGTAGGTGCGACGGCCAAGCAGCAGATCGAAGTTTTCGCCATGCGCGGCGAGCACTGCCTCTCTGCCAGCGGCGTTGCGATAGGGCGCGGTCCAGTCGCCGTAGGGGAAATTGTTGTCATCGGCGGAGTGCTGGATAACGCCGTCCAGCGAGATGTGTTCCATGATTTTGAGTTTTCTCATTTTGAGTCTCCTTGTTCCGGGCTTCGGGTTTCTGTTGGCATTCGCGAGGAACTCGCGTTCCCAGCCTTCACTCAGACGACGAATGGCGAGACCGGAATTCGACAAATTTTCCAGAAAAATTTTAATTTTGCTTGAGTGGCGATGCCGGTTGCGGAGTGGATCAATCTGGACGCGGGCTTTGGCTGCTGCCGCTGCTGCTGGTGGATGGCTTCGTGACAGCTTCATGGAGAATGCCCATTCATGCGGTGACACTGCCTGAATGGGCATTTCGAGGTTATTCATCGTCTTCGTCGTCCAGGATGCGTGCGACTGCAGCTTCGTGGAAGCCGACGCCGATCTTGAAGCCGACAGGCTTGAGCGTGCCGGGGATGACGTCGATGGCAAGCTTCTGCATCTGGTCGTAGTTCGGCTTGTTCTTGTCGTAGTAGCCGGTGCACTCGTAGATGAGGAACGGGACGACGATGTTGGGGTGGAGTTCGTTACACATTGTGACCATTTCGGATTCCCTGTAGCCGGTCATGATGTGCGCGTTGGAGCACGTCTTGCAGAGCGAGGCCGAACCAACCGGCGTGCCGCCCTTGATGTATGGCTTGCCCATGGCGGGCCTTTCTTTCTAACCAGCTGAATGGCTGGATTGTTTTGAGGCGCAGCTTTGCTGCTGCGCAGTGGCGCATTGCTGCCGGAGCTACTAAGGCCAAGAGACGACGAGCGACGGTGCGATGTCACTCGCTAGAGCGATGTGGCATTCCAAGCTCAGCAGATTTTATTTGTAGGTGCGAGTTGCGTAGGATCGTCCGTTGAGAGTTAGTGGCAGGTGAGCGGCAGAGCCCGGCGATCACCGCAGAGAGTCGTCTCTGGGGACCTACGCATCGTGTTGTGCGATTTGGTATTCATCGGGCTTCTCCTACGCTTTGTTACTTTGCCAGTTGTGGTTCAGAAATGCAAGAAGTTTATTGATTCGGAGCTCGGTGTGGGGAAACAGTTCGCGCGTAGCGCGAATGTCCCCATTCATGCGATGAGACTGCATGAATGGGGCACCCGACTGCGACTGGGCCACCCGGCGCCATTTTTAATTCGGCCACCCGTCCTCCTGTAATCTACACACATAAAGACTGGAGGGATTTTGGCTAAGAAGGCAGAGATTTCGGCTGCAGCATTCAATAGAGAGGTGGAATTACCTTATGAGCTGCGTAGAAAAGATTTTGAGATCGCGATGCAAGATGTCTATGATTTCTTTTTCGATGTGAATACCCTCTTTGAAAGGAAGGGCCTTCCACGTCTTGACGATACATTGCGACCAGCAATTATGTCCGGCATGATCTCTGACATGTTAACCACCAGTCTAGCGAAGCATTCACGATCCCTAGTTCAGAATCGCCATTTCAACGGCCATCCTGATTTAGTCGTCAATGGCGTATATGCGAATGATTCAGTGAAGGCGGGTTCGGAAGGAGTGGAAATTAAGAGCTCTAAAAAATCCGGTGGCGCTGTCGACACTCATGGTGCCCGCAACCAGTGCATGTGTGTGTTTATTTATTCGGTTGATAACTCCACCGAACCTGCCCGTGAACGAGCGGCCAGCCATTTTACTGAAATATATATCGCGAATGTTCGGATCGAGGATTTCCGGCGCAATGAGCGGGGAGAACTTGGCACTCGGACTGCAACGCTACACAGAGAAGGAATTCAAAAGCTCCGGGATAATTGGGTCTATAAGCTTTAAGTCACTCAGCGGCTTGATCGACTTCTTGGCCAATCGAGCGTAAATTTCGTCTCTTTCTACTCCGATGGACTGATAACCGACTGCGTTAGCTGCCGCCAACGTAGATCCGGACCCTGCGAACGGATCTAACACTATCCCCTCCCCCAAAGGAAGTGAGGCATAGACCAGCCGTCGCAAGAACGATTGGGGCTTGAGAGATGGATGCGGAGCGATTGCCTTCTCTCGTGCTGAGGTGGGACTGGATTTGAGAACATCCCCGAATGGTTGATTCGCAGACGGTCGTCTCCACCCCCCGGTTTTCCACTTTCTGAGATTGTCTTGAACCCGTCCCTCAAGTGGTTTGCGAACTATGACCCAAGGCTCCCACATTGATCGCGGCATGACGCTGACATCGGTAAATTCTGTGTGAGCATTTTTGGGTCTATCCCCGCCCCGCATAGTCATCGTTAGCCGGATGACTGAACCACGAATTTCAAAACCCGCAGACGTCATTGCACTAGAAACCAGATGAGCCAAGAGCGGGTTACTCGCGATGGCTACGTTTGCGCCTGGAACCAATACGCGGCGTAGAATCATGCCGAAGGCCTTAAAGAATACTTCTATTTGTTTCTTCTCTGTATCGTCCAATACCGTAAATCGGGGCAACGGAGACCGCTGACTACCATCGAATGCGGGAGGTATTCTCCATACACCTCCCTTGCCCGATCGAAGCTTTCCCTGCTCATTCGCCGAGTATTCCTTAAGTCCGTACGGGGGATCTGTAATGACGGCATGTATTGAAGAGGACTCTCGTGACGTTAGCCAACCCATGCAATCCGCGTTCACAAGTGTGGCATTTCCCACCCGAAATGAGGGAGATTCGAGAGGTTTGTGTGGCTTGACCGTCAGATTTTGAACTAGTTTGTACCTGCCCCGCGTCGTCCTGGTAAACACCCGTGGGGTATTCAAATTCAAATATGACCGAACTGAGGATTCACTGACCTCCCCAACAGTGGAGCGCACTGCTGCGAATATTTCTCTGAGAGAGGCATCCGTCTCTGATGTTTCAAGAAAAGAGATGATTGGATCCCGGACTGTTCCGGGTGCGTGAGTGAAAGTGGACACAATCAGACTCTATCGCTCCGACGTCTAGACGTCAAGTTAGAAACTAAGGGTAAATTCTGTTGAGCGTTCTGGCGAAGGGGATGGTTTCGCGGACGTGGTCAAGGCCGCAGATCCAGGCTACGACTCGCTCGATGCCCATGCCGAAGCCGGCGTGGGGGACGCTGCCGTATTGGCGGAGGTCGAGGTACCACTTGAAGGCTTCGAGGGGCAGGCCGTGTTCTTCTATGCGGGATTTCAGGAGGTCGTAGCTGTCTACTCGCTGGCTGCCACCGATGATTTCGCCGTAGCCTTCGGGGGCGAGGACGTCGACGCAGAGGGCCTTGGTGGGGTCGAGCGGGTCGGGCTGCATGTAGAAGGCTTTGATGGCGGCGGGGTAGCGGTGGATCATTACGGGCTTGTCGAATTGGCTGGAGATGTAGGTTTCGTCGGGGGAGCCGAAGTCGTCGCCGTATTTGTGGGGGGTTTCGATTTTGCCTTCTGCGAAGGCTTTTTCGAGCATGGCGTGGGCTTCGTCGTAGGTGAGGCGGGGGAATTTGTTGGGGGCGGATTTAACAGCAGATCCCTCCGCTTCGCTGCGGGATGACAACAAAGGGGAGTCTGCGGAAAGTGCAAAAGCGGACTCTGCGGAAGATGGAGCGGCGTTGGTAGCGGGGGCGATTGCGATGACGGCTTCCAGTTTGGCGATGTCTTTGCCTATGACTTTGAGGTCGGCGCGGTGGTGGGTCAGGACTGTGGTGACGATGTGGGTGATGTAGGCTTCGGCGAGCGAGAGGAGGCCGTCGAGTTCGAGGAAGGCTACTTCGGGCTCGACCATCCAGAACTCGGTGAGGTGGCGGCGGGTTTTGGATTTTTCGGCGCGGAAGGTGGGGCCGAAGCTGTAGACCTTGCCGAGGGCGAGGGCGGTGGCTTCGACGTAGAGCTGGCCGGACTGGGTGAGGTAGGCCTTGTCGTTGTCGAAGTAGTCCATCTCGAAGAGCTCGGAGGTGCCTTCGCAGGCGTTCGGGGTGAGGATGGGCGGGTCGGTGCGGATGAAGCCGTTGAGGTCGAAGTACTCGGCTGCGGCGCGCATGATGGTGGCGCGGACGCGGAGGATGGCGGACTGGCGCGGGGTGCGGAGCCAGAGGTGGCGGTGCTCCATGAGGAAGTCGACGCCGGCTTCTTTGAGCTGGATGGGGAAGGGAGTTTCGACGGGGACCTTCTGGATGACTTCGATGTTTTCTACGTCGAGCTCGTAGCCGGAGGGGGCCCTCGCGTCGGCGCGGACTCTTCCGGTTACGGTGAGGGAGGATTCGAGGGTTAATTCTTTTAGGGTGTTGAAGACTTCTTCGGGGACGGCGGCTTTGGGGACGATGCCCTGGATGGTGCCGGTGCCGTCGCGGAAGATGGGAAAGAGGAGCTTGCCCGAGGCGCGGAGATTGTAGAGCCAGCCGCGGAGGGTGACGGTCTGGCCTTCGTAGGCAGAGAGGGACGCTATGGTGGCGATGGAGGTTTCTGAGTTCAACATGGAGATTTAAGTTTACGCTGAACGCGTACGAGTGCGCCGACGTGAAGGAGAGCATACCCCAGGGGCTAAAGCCCCCCTGATTTCGGGGGCGCGTAGAGGCCCAAGGCTGAAGCCTTGGGTTACCTAGAGGCAAAGACGGTCTCACTTCGCTCGATGTCCCGCTTCGCTCGATGTCCAACTCATCGCATGAGACAAAGACGCGATGAATGGGGCACCCGACCTGATCGAGCTTTGTACATCCCACCCTTCGCAAGATGCGGGAAGGATGGGGCACCCGAGCCGCGTGGATGAGTCAAGATTTGGTTTGGCCCGGTTCGTTATTTGATGGCGATGACCATGGAGTCGGGGCCGACGAGGTGCTCGACGCGGGTGCTGGTGAAGCCGGCTTCTTTCATCCAGCCGATGCAGTCGGCGGCGGTGTAGTCGAAGCCGCCGGGGGTTTCGATGAGCATGTTGAGACTCATGAGGAGGCCGAAGGCGTTTTTGGAGCGGTCGTCGTCGATGATGGCCTCGTAGACGACGAGAGCGCCTCCTGTGGGCAGGGCATCGTGGGCTTTGCGGATGAGGATCTTCTTTTCTTCGAGGTTCCAGTCGTGGAGGATGTGGCCCATCATGACGACGTCGGCTGAGGGGATGGGCGAATCGAAGAAGCTGCCAGGGTGGAACTGGACGCGGGAGGAGAGGCCGTTGGCGGCGATGTACTCCTCGAAGATGGGGCCGACGGCGGGGAGGTCGAAGCCGATGCCGGCGATGTGCGGATTGGCGAGCGCGACCTGGGTGATGAGATCGCCCTGCGCGGTGCCGACATCGACGGCGGATTTGTAGTCCGCCCAGGGGAATTTTTTGGCGATGGCCATGTTGGCGCCGCGGCTGACGCCGGTCATGGCGCGGAGGAAGCCGCGAAGACGTTCGGGGTTGGCGTAGAGGGCGACGAAGGGACTTTCGCCGCCGCCGCGGGCTTCGTTTTGCTGCTCGCCGGTGCGGAGCGCGGTGGTGAGATGGCTCCAGTGAGTGTAGAGGCGGTTGTTGGCCATCTCGAGCATGCCGCCGATGTAGGAGGGTTTGCGCTTGTCGAGGAAGAGATCGGTGGAAGGCGTGTTGTAGTAGGCGCCGTCGCGGCGCTCGAGGAAGTTGAGGGCGACTAGGGCGTCCAGGAAGTCGCAGGCAGAGCGGGGATGCAGGCCGAGGCGGGCGCTGAGCTCTTCGAGGGTCTCGGGGTGTTTGGCGAGCTCGGTGAAGAGTTCGAGCTCGACTGCGCTGAGCAGGGTCTTCGAGGCCCAGAAACCTGTGCCTACCTGCAGGATTTGATCCGGCCTTGGTTCGTTCATCACCGTGCGATCCTCGTTTTTTTGGGAAGCCCATTCCAATGTGGAAGAGAGCTTCCCGATCATACGTGAGGTGCGACGGGAAGTGCAGGGGAATTACTGGCTGATTGTTAGCTGGCCTTCTCCAAAACGATGCGCTGGCGAAGGAGATTGACGAGGGTTTGCTCCTCTTCGCGGAGTGTGTGGGTGTGTTCGGCGATCTCTGCGTCGAGTTTGCGCTTGGCGGTGGCGATGGATTCGCCGTTGAGATAAGCCTCGAGGACTGCGGGATGGATGTAGCACTTGCGGCAGACCGAGGGAGTGTTGCCGAGGCGGGCGGCGACGGATTTAATGGCTTGCACGATGTTGCGTTTGGCTTCGGTGGGAGAGTTGAAGGGTTCGAATTCGCGGAGGAGATCGCAGGCGAGGACGGAGCCGGCCCAGGTGCGGAAGTCTTTGGCGGTGAAGTACTGGCCGGTGACGGACTGGAGGTAGTCGTTGACGTCGGCGGAGTCGATGCTGTGGTGGGCTCCGTCGGGGTCGAGATATTGGAAGAGTTCGTATCCGGGGATGTCGGCGCAACGTTTGACGATGTTGGCAAGCCGGCGGTCGTGGAGGTTGACGGTGTGGTGGACGCGGCTTTTGCCCTGGAAGGTGAAGGTGATATTGGAACCATGGACCTCGACGTGGCGGTTACGCAGGGTGGTGAGGCCGTAGGATTTGTTTTCGCGGGCGTACTCGGCGTTGCCGACGCGGATGTGAGTGGACTCCATGAGGCTGACGATGGTGGCGAGAACTTTTTCGCGAGGCAGGCCGGGGAGGGTGAGGTCCTGTTCGACACGCTGGCGGATGATGGGGAGGGTTTCGGCGAAGAGGGTCATGCGCTCGTATTTGGTCTCGTCGCGGACTTCACGCCAGCGCGGATGGTAGCGGCTTTGCTTGCGGTGGCGGGCGTCGCGGCCCGTGGCCTGAAGGTGGCCATTGGCGATGGGGCAGATCCAGACGTCGGTCCAGGCGGGCGGGATGACGAGAGATTTAATGCGGGCGAGAATGTCGGGGTCGCTTATCGGTTTGCCATCTGCGGAGGTGTAGCGGAAGGATTTGCGGAAGGGATGGCGATGGATGCCGGGGCGGATGTCGGAGACGTAGCGAAGGCCTGCAGCTTTGGCGGATTCGGCGGGATCGAGGATGAGCTCGGGGAGGACGGCTTTTCTTCGGGAAGAAGATTTTGTTTTCCTGCGCGGCACGGACATGCAAGCTCAGATGCAGGGGAGGGCCTTGCGGTTCCCGGGGTGGGGGAATTCGGCGATTGTCATTGCAGGTGGGTTGAGGTCAGGTGTTCTGCAGGCGTTCGGCGAGACGCTGCTGATCGGAGTAAACCGTGGCTGCCTTTTTTGTGACAGCCTCGGGGGTCTCTTCGAGCTCATAGGCGATTTCGAGAATGCCGGGTGTGGCAGGGGGAAGAGTGGCGATGTGTCTGGCGGCGTTTTCCCAGTCGATGGAGCCGGTTCCGGGCCAGAGGTGATCGTCTTTTTGACCTTGATTGTCGTGGATGTGGAGTTGGGCGATGCGCGGCTTGAGGAGTTCGAATGCCTCATCGATGCCAATGTTTTTCTCGGGATGGGCCAGGTTGGCGTGGCCGAGGTCGAGGCAGACGCCGACGCGATCGAAGTGGCCGACGCGGAGAATTTCGAGGATGTGTTCGGGAGAGGTGATGTCGTTGCGCAGGTTTTCGATGAGAAGGCGGACGCCGAGGGGATGGGCGAAGGCTTTGAGATGCTCGATTGCGGTCAGGGAGTTTTCGAGAGCGCGAGTATTCCAGGGTTCGTCTTTCTGGCCGAGGTGGAGGACACAGGCGGAGATGGGAATTTGTTCGGCGCACTCGAGGGCGCGCTTCACCTCGTCCATGGCGGTGATGCGGTGGGATTTTTCGGGGTCGATGAGATTGATGTTCGGGGCGACGTGGCGAGACCATTGCCCGCTGCCGCGGTCGGTGAGAAAGAGCGGCTGGTGGAGCGTGGCGGCGACACCGGTGTTGCGAAACCATGTGGCGATGTCGCGGACGGCGGAGCGGTCGCTGTAGTCGAAGTGGTGGCGGGCGGCGAAGATCTCGATGGATTGAGCGCCGGACTTGTGAAGGGCGTCGAGCAGGCCGGGATGGAGGCGCTGCTGGAGGAAGACGTGGGTGGAGATTGCGGGTTGCATCACTTTCTAAGGTATAGCAGGGAGAGGATGCAGTCTGTTGCACTGGGGGCTATTGGAGGAGTCGGCTAGAATCGGAGGCTATTCGGAGGTGTGGCGATGACGGTGCTGGGTCGTGTGGTTTTGCTGGGTTCGGTGGCATTGATGAGCAACGTGGGATGGGCGCAGGTTGCTGCTCCTGCTTCTTCTGCTGCGCAAACGGCGCCTGTTTCCGCTGTTCCCGATACGGCGAAGCAGATTGCGACAATGGAGGCGAAGCTGACAGATTGGCCGCAGCTGGGGCGCTACAAGTCGGAGAACGCGGCGCTAGGGCCGGTTGGGCAGGGCGAGCAGCGGGTGGTGTTTTATGGAGACTCGATTACGGATGGGTGGGGACGGCGGCCGGAGACGGGAGAGTTTTTTCCGGGGAAGCCGTATGTGAATCGCGGGATCAGCGGACAGACGACTCCGCAGATGGTGGTTCGGTTTCGGCAGGATGTGATCAATCTGCATCCGGCGGCGGTGGTGATTCTGGCGGGGACGAACGACGTGGCGGGGAATACGGGGCCGATGACTCCGGAGATGACCGAGGATAATTTCCGGTCAATGGTGGACCTGGCGAAGGCGAATGGGATTCGGGTGATTCTTGCGTCAATTACGCCGGCGGCGGACTATCCCTGGCGTCCGGGACTGGCTCCTGCGGCGAAGATCCGGGTATTGAACGACTGGCTGAAAGGATATTGTGTAACCCATTCGGTTACTTATCTGGATTACTATTCCGCGCTGGCGGATGAGAGCGGCGGCATGAAGCCGGGGACAAGCTTTGATGGGGTGCATCCGAACGCGGCGGGATACGCGATTATGGCCCCGCTGGCGCAGGCGGCGATCGATAAGGCGCTGGGAAAGTAGCGCCGGCTACCAGTGGACGGATGGGCTGAAGACATAGTGGGTTTCGAGGAACCAGGCGAGGAAGAAGAAAAGGGTCATGATGCTGGTAGACCAGGAGAAGATGAGGAGTGGAAGGGTTTTGGCGAGGGATGGATGCGGGGGCGGTTCCGCTTCGCGGAAGATGACTCCACCGACGAAGGAGATGGCGGCGGAGATTCCGAGGAGGAAGAGAGACCCGAGGATGCGGTCGACAAAGGTGTGGTGGGGCTGGAGAAACAGCTGCGGATCTTCGATGGAGAAGAAGAGGCTGTGGAAGACGGCGTAGACGGAGAGCAGGCAGAGGAGAAGGGCTGCGAGCTTGGCGAATTCGAGCAGCGTGCTCTGAAGAACTTCGAGCGGAGGTAGCTTTTCGCGTTGCGCTTGTGCTTGTAGCCGGCGCTGAGTCCTGAGGAAGGTGAATCCGTCGATGGCGATCCACGCCTCCTGAAGACGATTCCATATGGGGTCGGGCATGGTGTTTTGGCCTACGCCGCCGAGCAGGGTTGCGAAGGAGGCGTCGGCTTTGGCTTGCCGTTCGATCTCGGGAATGATGTATTCGCCGTGGAAACAGAGGAGCTCCTCGAGCGGGCCGCGGGAGAGGCTTTGCCTGGTGGGCAGAGATCGATCGAGCGACCAGATGGTGAGGATGAGCTTCCATGCTTCGACGGGATCTTCGCGGACGAGGTCGTAGGTCTGCTCGAAGGACCAAAAGAGCGAGTTGTACTCGGAAGCATGCTGGGGCGTGGTCTGAAGTGCGATCCAGGCTCTTGCGAGTTGATTGCGCTCATCGCTGGTCACGGGGTGACCTCTTGAGAAGATTTTAAGCGAAAGCCATCTTAGCCGATTCGACTGGTAACTGGATGGCTGGGGCTCAGGTGAAGCGGCATAAGGCTCGAGGGACGCCTTATGCCGCCTTTGTCTCAAGTACAGCGGGCTCTAACGCGGGTGACCGCCGCCACGGTTACCGCCACGATTACCGCCAGCCCGGCCTCCTGGCAGGGCGTGTTCGCCGCCACCATCATGGCCAGGGTTGCCTATGTGACCTCGACCATCGCGCGCCTCATTTCCGTGGAAGTGATTGAATTGCTGCTCGCCACGCCCCGGCAGCGGTCCAACGTAACCGTGATGTGGATCAAAGCGGTTGTCGACGTGGCCATAGAAGCCGTGAGGGCCGTGAAACCATGGGCCGGCGCCAACGAACAAGCCGCCGGTGAACCAGTCGGGGCCATAGTAACCGTAGGGAGCGCAGTCATAGGGGGCATAGTCGAAGTATCCATAGGGGCACACAGGTGCGACACCGATATTGACGGAGATCTGTGCGGGAGCTACGGATACGCAGGCTAAGAGAGCAGCCGCGACGGCGGAGAAGGCGAAAACCTTACTGTGGGACATAATTTCTCCTTTGTTTTTTAGAGCAGCGAAGAGAATGGCGAGTTGTCTTTTCGGCGGAGGCTTTGTTCAGTCCCCGGCGATATTGACGGAGTTTTAGAGTTCCTCCTGGGATGAGGAGAATGAATGAGGAGAATGCTAGTATGCCTCAATGCTCCGCAAGTATCTTATTTTTGTCTTTTTTCTTTCTGTCCCGTTGTACGCTCAGATGTCTCTCCCTCAACCACAGTTCATTGCATCGGACGTGGCCCTGGACAAGGCTGTGAAGAGCAATGTCCTGACCTCTGGTGGATCTCCCTTTCACGCGATCCTGGAAATCACAGAGATAAAGAACGCCGATCCGGCTTTCAAGGGACGCGTTGAACTGTTCTGGGAGGACACACAGAAGTACCGGCTGGTTTTGGATTCGCCCAACTTTGGCCAGACGCTGATTGTGAATGGTGCTCAAGTGATAGAGAGTAATCGTGGCGACTTCTATCCAAACTGGCTCAACAATTTTGTCATAGCGCTTACGGATCCGATGCCTCGATTGAACGATCTTCGCGGCCGTCAAGACCGGATCGCAATCGGGCCGAAAACCTTCTCGTGCGTTCGCCGCGATGACAAACCTGGCGGAATTACGGATCAAATGACCTGGGCGCAGATCTGCTTCGGCGGCGACGAACCGCAGCTGCAGTTCGCAATCGACTTTACATACAATATGGAATTCCACAATTTCAAAAAATTTGAGAAGAAGCAGATTGCCCGGACCTACGTCAGCGAAACAGGGGATCACTCTCGATTGCAAGGAACCCTGACAACTCTTGAGAAATGGGAGCCTGACGAGGCTCTCCTGGCCGTGACAACCCCGACTGCACCTTCAGACCGGATTTTGACGAGGTTGGTTTCTACTTTGACCGAGGAGTCGATGTTGGAGAGCGCACCTGACGATGTAGTGTGGCCGGAAGTACGCTCTGGAAAGACGGAAGGTTACATGATTGTTCAAGCGACGACAGATCGGACGGGACAGGTACGCGAGACGTCGAAGCACAACTCGGACAACGGCGGTTTAGAAAGCTTTGGCCGTGAAGTGGCATTGAAGTATAAGTTCAAGCCTCTTGTGGTCGATGGTGCTCCGCAGCAAATGGTGATGCCGCTGGTCCTGCATTTCACCACGAAGATTGGAGGTGATCCAATTCCAGATCTGGACGACGCAACGACCCGAAATATGATCACCGGCTGTTCGCTACCACACAAAATCGATGATCCCGCTTCTGCCGGCCGGCAAATAGTGATTACATTTTTTGTTTGGGATGATGGTCGGTTGGGAACGGTAGGAAGTTCTGATCACAAGATTCCTGTGCCCACCCTGTTTCAGCAGTTCAGCGCATGTCATTTTAAGCAGTACATCCAGAATGGAAAACCTACCGTGTATAACGCGCACCTCACTGTCACTGCACAGTAGACAGTCTCATTTCAATAACCCGCCGCCTTGCCGTAGGCCCGGCGGTTGTCGTGACCGCCGAGGAGCTCGTGGGTTTTGGGATCGATGGCGATGAGCTCGCTGTCGCCCCAGGTGCCGGGGTTGTGTTCGTCGGCTACGGCGAGGCGGTTGATGGTGTATCCCATGGCGGCGAGCTGGTCGGCTACGTCTACGGGAAATTTCTTTTCGAGGTCGAGGCGGTCGGGCAGGTATTGGTGGTGGAAGCGCGGGGCGTCGGCGGCCTGCTGGATGTTGAGGCCATTGTCGATGGTGCTGATGATGTCGTTGGCCACGGTGGTGATGATGGTGGAGCCGCCGGGTGTGCCCATGACATAGGCCAGCTTGCCGCGTTTGAACCAGTGCCCGTGGGTGGTGATGATGGTCGGGGTCATCGCGGAGAGGGGACGCTTGCCGGGGCCAATAGAGTTGGCGGAGCTTTGGATGAGTCCGAACATGTTGGGGACCCCGATCTTGGAGGTGAAGTCGTCCATCTCGTTGTTCATTAAGAAGCCGAGGCCCTCCACGGTTACTCCGGAGCCGAAGCCTCCGTTGAGGGTGTAGGTGCTGGCGACGGCGTTGCCGTCGGCGTCGACGATGGAGAAGTGCGTGGTCTGGGTGGATTCTTTGATCGGGCTTGCTTGCGGTGG
>DATAVY010000036.1:0-13162 GCA_036267495.1 Edaphobacter sp. | reverse complement strand
GGCGAAGTTGACCTCGGCGTGAGTGAGGAGCTCGACGAAGGCGCGGGCGGTTTTCTGGGCCTGGGGGTCGTAGCTTGCGGCGCAGCCTACCCAGTAGAGGACATCCGGAGTAGGGTTTTCATCGGTGGTTTTGACGTTGAGGCCGTCGGCCCAGGCGAGGCGCTGCTCGTGGTTGATGCCCCAGGGATTTTGCGCGCGCTCCATGCCGCGGAAGGCTGACTGGAGCTGCGCGGGGAACTCGCCTTCGATCATGACCTGGTTGCGGCGGATGTCGATGATGTCGAGCATCTGCTCGTTCTGCGTGGGACAGACTTCGATGCAGGCTCCGCAGGTGGTGCAGGCCCAGGCGGCTTCGGGGGAGAGCGCGAATTGCAAAAGCGGGCGAGGGCTTGGTGAATTTTTTTCAAAAGGAGCGGGGGTGAAGGCCAAGGGATTCTGCTGCGCGGCGAGATCGTTGAGTTCCATGCGCTTGTTGATCTCGAGCGCGGCGGGGGAGAGCGACTTGCCGGTGGCGGTGGCAGGGCAGACGTCCTGGCAACGGTTGCATTGGATACAGGCGTAGGCGTCGAGGAGACGCGGCCAGGCGAGATCTTCGAGCTTGTTGGCGCCAATGGTCTGCGCTTCGGTTTCGTTCTCACTCTCGGCTTCGAGATTGAGAGTTAATGGAGGAAGGACGCCGGAGGTGGGCTCCCGCGCGACGAGATATTTGGCCGGTGCGGCGAAGATGTGGATGTGTTTGGTGTAGGGGAAGTAGGCGAGGAAGAGGAGAACGGAGCCGAGCGCTCCCCAGTAGCCGAAGATGCGAAAGGCTTCGGCGTTGGCGGGAGTGAAGAGGTGCGAAATTGCGGTGGCGAAGGGCTGGAGCGAGTCGGAACCGTTGATCGCGATGCGGGCTCCGGCTCCGATGGCGCGGCTGCCGACGTGGAAGAGGATGAAGGCCGAGACGATGAGAGAGTCGCGTTTGATTTTCGAGTGCTGAACGTCTTTATGCAGGAGGGTGCGGGGATTGAAACGGAAGTCGCGGCGGCTGGGGAGGGCGAAGCGGCGGATGACGAGCGCGATAACGCCGAGGAGGACGAGGAAGCTGAGGATATCGGCGAGGAGGTTGTAGGCTGCGCCGATGGGATTGGCGGAGGAGATGGTAAACGGGACGTATCCATCGATTGCGTCGACGAGATTGACGAGGACGTAGAGGACGAATCCATAAAAGATAAAGGAGTGGAAGAGGCTGATGGTGGGGCGTTTTTTGAAGGTGCGGCTTTGCAGGAGCGTGGTGGAGAGTGCGTAAAGGACGCGGCGGGGAAGATGGTTGAAGCGAGGCTCGGGGTCGGGCGTGCCGCGGCGGATGCGGAGATAGAGGCGATAGAAGCCCCACAGCCCTGGCGTAAGCGTGATAAGCGCGAAGAGGAGGAAGGCGATCTTCTGGGGGAATGGAAGCATAGGCCGTCACGGCTCGCGTTTGATCTTACCTTCTTCTCTGCAACTATTTTTTGAGTTCGGCCAGGATGGCGGGGACGAGCTGGGGGACGTCGCCTACGATGCCGTAGTCGGCGATCTTGAAGATGGGAGCTTCGGCGTCGCGATTGATGGCGACGATGGTCTTGCTCTTGTTCATGCCGGAGAGATGCTGGACGGCGCCGGAGATACCGATGGCGATATAGAGTTTCGGCTGGACGGTCTTGCCGGTCTGACCGACTTGTTCGGAGTAAGGGCGCCAGCCGGCGTCGACGATGGCGCGGGTGGCTCCTACGGCTGCGCCGAGCTGGTCGGCGAGAGCTTCGACATATTGGGTGAAGCCTTCGGCGCTGCCGACGCCGCGCCCACCGGAGACGACGATCTCGGCTTCGGCGAGCGAGACGCGGGAGCTGCGCTCGGCGGTTTTGCCGGTGACTTTGAGGCGGGAGGTTGCGAGAGTGAGATCGACATCGAACTGCTCGGCGGCTTCGGCGCGTGGCGTCGCGGGGTTAAAGACGCCGGGCTTGATGGTGACGACCGCGATCGGGGCGGAGGTTTCGATGGTTTCGGTGACGCGGGCGAGGTAGGTGTAACGCTGGGCTTCGAGTTTTTTGTCGCCGCTGATTTTGAGACTGATGACGTCTTCGAGGAGCGGCGCGTCGAGCTTGATGGCGACGCGTGGGCTGTACTCGCGGCCGCTGCGACTGCCTCCGATGAGAATGACGGAGGCTTCGCCTTCACGCGCGATCTGGGCGACGGCGGCGGACCAGAGCTCGGGATCGTACTGGGCGAGAGCGGGGAGATCGGCGACGAGGACCTGATCGACGGCGCGGGCGATCTCTGTGGCGATGGCGGCGATGTTGTTGCCGAGGACGAGTGCGGCGACGGGAGTCACGCTTTGCTGCTGCGAGAGCTCGCGTGCTGCGGTGACCATCTCCCAGGTGCTCTTGCTTACTTTTCCATTGGCGTGCTCGACGACGAGGAGGATCATGCGATCACCTTGGCCTGGTTGCGGAGGAGATCGACGAGTTGGGATGCGGCCGCGGGGGCGTCTTTGCCGTCGAGGATTTTGTTCAAGCGATTTTTTACCTGGATCCCGGCGCTGACGAAGTTGAGTTTGGGAGTTACTTCGAAACCATCGAGCGATTCTTTGCGCAGCTCTTTTTTCTTTGACTTCATGATGTTGGGGAGTGTCGGATAGCGTGGCTCGTTGAGTCCCTGTTGAGTGGTGATGACGGCCGGGAGTTCGAGGGTGAAGGTTTCGCTGCCTTCATCGACGTCGTGCTTGCCGGTGAGGGTTGTGCCTTTGAGTTCGAGGGCGCTGACCCATGTGGCCTGGGGCCAGTTGAGGCGCTCTGCGGTTGCGGCGCCGAGGGCGTGGCTGTCCCAGTCGGCCTGCTGGCCGCCGGAGAGAATGAGGGTCGCGTCTTCCTGTTGTGCGATCTGGGCGAGAACTTTGCTGAGGGCGATGGGATCGAGACGGGTGTCGGTTTCGACGTGAATGGCGCGATCGACGCCCATGGCAAGGGCGGTTCGCAGAGCATCCTGCACGCGGGCGGGGCCGACGGCGACGGCGACGATCTCGGCTTCGATGCCGCTCTCGCGCAGGCGGAGAGCTTCTTCAACGCCGTACTCGTCCATGGTATCCATGACGAGTTTGCTGTTTTCGAGAGCGGCTGCGTTGTTGGCGACGTGCACGCTCTCTTCCGCATCGAGAACCTGGCGGATGTAGGTCAGTATGCGCATGACATCATTCTTTCATTCCTTTGTTCCTTTGCTTTGACTCATTCAGGCTATCCGGCGTTGCTGACCGGCACAGGTATCTGACGCTTTTCACTAGCCGCGACATTGCTGGATACAGGCAAGCATGCCACCCGGCAGCAGGAAAAGCGATAGGGCCTTGTTTCGAAGAATACTGAACGTCGGGTCAGAAAGTCAACGAGAGGTCCTGGCAGGTTTCTGCGTAGTTTTTATTCGCGGAACGGCAGTATCAGCGGTGCGATGACTCGTGCGGGACTTGCGGGTACGAAGTCCGTCGGTGAGAAGGTAGGCGAACTGGCTGGCGATCTCGGCGCCGCTGAGGGGCCCGGCGGGTTTGTACCATGTGCCGATCCAGTTGATGGCTCCGGACATGGCGAAGGAGGCGAGTTTGGGATCGCAGGGGGCGATGGATTTGTCGGCGATTCCCTCTTCGATGTAGCCGCGGATGGAGGTATCGATACGCCGTTTGAGAGCGCGCACCTGTTTACGAGTATCCGAGGAAAGTTCGTTCTCGTCGAGCATGGAAACGCAGCGGCCGAAGTCGTGGAGCACGACCGATTTTGCGTAGGCTTCGATGTAGACCTTGACCTTGTCGAGCCCTGTGCCGCGGCTGACGAGAGCTTTGTCGAGAAGAGTTTCGATGAGGGTGATGCCGGCGCGGCAGCATTCGACGAGGATCTCCTCCTTATTGCGAAAGTAGTAGTAGAGCGCGGGTTTGGTGATTTGGAGACGTTTGGCCAGATCGCTCATCGAAGTGCGGCGGTAGCCCTGCTCGAGGAACATGTGAGCCGCGGTCTGGAGGACGGCGTCGCGCTTGATGTCCTGATTGCGCTGCCTGGCCTGAAAGGCCTTCCATGGTTCGTGAGCGCGCTTGGCAGCTTCCTTCATGTTCCGATTGTCTCAGGATGTGGCCGGGGTGGGGCAAGAGGTTTCGTAATGGCTAAACTTTGAGCCCTATGAGCCGCATGAGCTCGACACCATTGCTTTTGGTGACAACGCCGTCATGGAGCTTGAAGTCAAACTTCATTTTGCCGTCTTCGATCTCGTCCTGGAGATGGACGTTGCGGAGGCGATTGTCGTTTTGTTCGCCTAAGCTGGTCAGCGCGAGATCGTGCGTGCTGATGAGACCGATGGCTCCGCTGGCCAGGAGAGCGCGGACGACGCCTTCGGCTCCGGCGAGGCGGTCTTTCGAGTTTGTGCCCTGAAGAAGCTCGTCGAGCAGAAAGAGGGCCGGAGGATTTTTTTCGGCAAGATCGCAGATCTGGCGCAGGCGAGTGATCTCGGCGTAGAAGCGGGAGCTGCCCTCCTGAAGGGAGTCGTTGATGAGGATGCTTGCGCCGATGTGCAACGGCGTGAGTTGCAGGCGGAGAGCGCGGACAGGTGCGCCAGCCATGGCGAGAACAGTGTTGATGCCAACGGCGCGCATGAGTGTGCTTTTGCCGGACATGTTGGAGCCGCTGATGAGCAGGACCCGGGTTTCACCGCAGACACTGACGTCGTTGCGAACGCATTTTGCGGTTGGGATCAGGGGATGGCCGAGGTCCCCGGCGATGAAGCAGGGAGAGCCTTCGACGAACTCGGGAAACGGATCGGCCGGGTGCTCGTAGCTGTAGCCGGCGAGGGAGAGGAAGGCTTCGGCTTCGCCAATTGCTTTCAGCCACGAGCGGACGGCGGCTCCGTGGGCGGTGCGCCAGGCTTCGGCTGCATAGGCTACCTGCACCGCATAGAGCAGCGGAATGTTGAGGCTGCGGATGATCGGATTTTCGAGCGATCGGATGTATTCGACAATGGTGCGGAGACGCGCGATGGCCTTGGAACCGGGAAGGTGGTGGGAAGAGAGTTCGGCTTTGAGGACCTGAAGGCGCAGGGTTTCAAAATGTTCGCTTTCCACGCGGGCGAGAAGGGACGAGAGGAGCTGCAGATCTTCGAGGGCGTGCTCCGTAGCGTGGAGGACTGCGGCGGTTCGCTTGCGCAGCGACGCGGTGAGTATGGTTTCGACGATGAGAATCGCGAAGAAGGGCGTCTTTGTTCCGAGCTCCGCCCATACGATGGCTGTGGCGACGGCCCCAATCGAGAGTGCGAGCGAGAGCCAGCGGAGCCAGGGTTGAGTGAGTTGATTGGGGGCTTCGGCCCATTGCATGAGCGCATCCGGATGAACGCCCACTTTGAGGTCTTCTCCGAGGACGGCTATGTCTTCTCGAAGGTCGAGGCGATTGCGGAGTTCGCCGACGGCGGCATGGCGTTGTACGATCTCAGCGACGGGCGATGGCGACAGGAGCCAGGCTGCAAGAGTGTTTTCGCCGATTCGGGTGCGGGCAAGCGAAAGAAGCTCGAAGAGGCTGGCATGGCCGAAGAGGTCGAGGTCGGCAGCATAGAGGCTGGAGTGAATGTCGATCTGGGTTCCGGAAGAAGGAGTGCCTGGTTTGTCGGATTCAATCCAGCGATCTTCGATGCGGGCTAGGCCGTTGCGATAGAAGTTGACGGCGCGCTCGGCGCAGGCACGGCTGCGCAGTATGCGGGCGTGAAAAATGGCGATCACAAGAAAAAGCAGAAGGGCGAGGAGCAGCCACCATGGGGAAAAAGCATCGCGATGCAGCGAGAACCAGGCGGCAAGCAGAGTCGCGATGACTACAAGAAGGCGAAGATTGCCGAAGCGGCGGTGCAGTTTTTCGAAATGTGCGACCTGCATCTCGCGAGCTTGCCGGCGGCGGTTGTACTCCTCAGACGGAGAGGGGCTGGAGGAAGGCACAGAGGTATTATCGCTTACTCGTTTCATCTCGCCGCTGGTTCCGGCGAGGCGGGGTTTCAGGGGAGAACAGGCGCGATCAACTTGAAGCTTTGATGGAGGCCAGCAGGCGTTCGCGGACGAAGACGATATGGTCGCGCATGGCGAGCCGAGCCTCGCGCCTGGAATCTTTTTTGAGGGCCTGGTAGATCTTCATGTGAGCGACCGGGGCTGTTGTCGCGGAGAGCTCATACGATTTGGAGCGGCAGAGCAGAGCTTTCTGCTGAACATTTTCAAGGACCCGGCAGAGTTCTTCGTTGCCCGCAGCCGCGGTGATCATGGCATGAAAGCGCATGTCTTCTTCGATGTGCTCCAGCTTATTGCCTTCCTTGAGATATTGTTTGGTGCGATTGATGCTGGCTGCGAGCTCGCCGAGCAGCTTTGGCGTGATGTTAGCTGCCTCGATGGAATAGACCTCGAGAATCTCGCGGAGTTCGTACAGGTCGCGTATCTCCTTGGCGGAGAACTGGCGAACGTAGGCCCCGCGACGAGGTTCGATACAGACGAGACCCTCTGCTTCCAGACGATTGAGCGCTTCGCGCACGGGAGACTTACTGATTCCCAGTTGGGTTGCGAGAGACTCCTCAGTAAGTCGAGACAGCTCGCCTAAGGTTCCATCCAGCAGATTCTGCTTGATGCTTCGGTAAGTAAGTTCGGTAAGATTGGGGATTTTCGCCAGCTTAATCATGATTGTTGTCGGTCTCGTGGATTTTACACGACTTCAAAACGACGGACGTCTTCGCAGCGAAGAGACGATCGATTTCATTTCGCAATTCGCTGGTCCGGAGGGACGAATCTCTCTCTTCAAGGGACCTTTGTCATGGACGGCATCGGGGATGGGAAAGACGCCCTGGCTTCGCTCGGAATGATGAGATTTTTAACTTTCGCGGGGATTTGTGCGGCGCTAGCGCCGCTCGATGATGCCGACTTCCATCGAGCGGCCTGAGGCGATCGGTCGATACGCAAATTCGCGCGGGATCCGGGGAACGAGATATTTATCGAGCAGGATGAGCCGGGGTCCGGAGGAGAGAGCGTCTTTCAGTGTTTCGGGCTGGAAAAGATATTTGTCCGTCGGGATTGCGGGGGACAGGAGGTCGAGTTGCACCTGCTGGACTGGGCGGTGGGAATAGAACACGCTGGTTGCGATCGAGCGGGCGTTGCCCTCCCACCAGGCGAGGAGCGGGCCTGAAACTGGTTGAGGTTTGCTGAAGACATCGCGCAGAAGCGAAATTGATTCCTTTTCGGCATAGACGACATTGGGGCCGACGGTTGCCTGATGAAGCGTGCGCCGCGGGGCGCTGGTCAGGAAGGCGCTGGCGACGCAGATCGCGATGATGAGAATAGTAGCGGTGGTCCAGAACGCTTTGGCAGACTGATGACTTTTTCCCCGGAGATCTTTGAGCCGGTCTGCGAGGAAAATCGAGGTTAGCATTGCCAGCGCCGGATAGGCCGGCGCGATGTAGTGCGGGAGACGCGTCTGGACGATAGTGAAGAAAGTGATGACGACCAGGGCGAAGATGGACCAGGCGCGAAGCTCTTTTCGCCTGAATGATGCGGCGATTGCGAAGGGATAGAAAAGGACAAAGGGCGCGGCCGAGAGGAGAAGCACCCAGAAGTAGTACCACCAGTGCGTGATGTGCTCTTCGATCTGATGGGTTGCGCGCGCGAGGACGTGGAAGCCGAGATATTCGGATAAAAAGGCGGCGCCGAAGAGATGGAACATAGAGAGGTGCCAGGGGAGGACGGCCAGCAGAAAGAGCGCCAGCCCCAGCCAGAAACGCCTTCCGAAGCGACTTGCGTTCCAGCGTTCGATCGCGGCGAACAGAAGCGCGGCGATGATGAGGACGATGCAGGCAGCGCCTTTGGTCATCAGGGCGATCGCAAGGCCAGCCCAGAAGAGATACCATCCGTTGCGTTCGCGCTCCTGAATCGCGGTAAGGCCAAACAGCGCGATGCAGCAGCCGAGCGAGAGCAGCACATCCATCTCGCCGACACGGCAGACGTGAAGGAAGCCGAAGGTACTGAGCAGGATCAGCGTGCTGAGCCATGCGGCGAGAATGTCGTTTCGTCGCAGCAGCCAGCCGTGGAGGAGGCCGACGATGGCTACGCCGGAGAATGCTGAACCGGCGCGAGCCCAAAAATCGCCGACGCCGAATAATTTGAAGAAAGCCGCAGTGATCCAGAACATCAACGGCGGCTTTTCGAACCAGGGTTGATAGTTCCAGTGGGGGACGAGGACGCCAAGCGAAAGCATCTCGCGGGATATTTCGGCGTAGATGCCCTCATCCCAGTTGGTGAGTGGCTTGTGGCCGAGCAGAGTCAACAAAACGATGCAGGCGAGGGCAGTGGCCAGGAGAGTCGAGACGACTTTCCACTTTTGCCTGCAGAGATCCTGGAGACTGGAAGGCGGTGTTGTTTGTCCCTTGTTGTCCATGAAGATGAGAGGGGTCAGCTTCCGGGATGGTACTCCCGTTCGGTGTGGCCCTTGAGGTCGGCGCGGTAGTAATAGACTTCGCGCAGATTACCGGTGCTGTAGCGCTTTGCCTCGTCGTTGAAGTGGGGGGATGACGGATTGCCGCTCTCGCCCCCGGCGGTGACGGCTCTTGCGTGGACCTTGTCGCCGAACTCGACCACGGCGACGAAGCTGTTGCCGCTGGTGCCGTACCATTTCCTGGTTCCGGGGTAAGCTCGCGCGCCGAAGGAGGCGAGCGAACCCCAGAGCGAAGACGTGAAGCCGACGGGAATGCTGGGCGCGGCATCGTTGAAGGGCTGGACGATGTCGCCGTTGATGCGCTGGAAGCGATTGATGTCGCCCCATGGGGTCTTCCAGGTTCCGAAGTCGGCGGTGAGTTTGTCGGAGGCCGCGGCGAGAGATTGCAGGAGGAGTTGCGGAGAGGCCTGGGCCCCGATGTATTCCTCGACGGAGATGCCTGCCTTTCGAGCGTCGGCGGCGGTGTGTCGGCGGATATCTTCGCCCCAGAAGACTGCGAGCGAGGTGGGAACGGAGGCGACGCCCCAGCGATAGTCCCAGGTGCGGAGGATCGCGATCTCGTCGGCTAGTTTGGATTTAAAGGGATCCGAGGAAGGAGCGGCGTCCCAGGCCTTAATGAGGGCGGGAATGGGTTTTTCGAACCAGGGAAGATAACTGTCGTAGGCGGCGGCGATCAGGGAATCTACCGTGAAATCTTTTTTGTCCTTGAGGACGCGAACGGCGTGAAGTCCACGGGCGGACTCGGTGCCGGTCTCGACGTAGACGGGATAGTCCTGCTTGCGGAGGCTGCTCTCGCCTGCTCCGGACCAGGGCGCGTTGTTGCTGTTGTAGAGCCAGCCGCTCTTGGGGTTGAGCAATTGAGGAAGCTCGTCGACGGTAAGGAGGCCGTGCCAGTCGGTTGCAGGATTGCTGCCGTCGACAGGCTTGGTGAAATCGAAATGCGTATCGCGGCGGGGGATGAAGTTGCCGTGGAAGTAGGCGATATTTCCTTCGGAGTCGGCGAAGATGGTGTTGTTCGAGGAGTTCGCTTTGAGCTCCAGCGTCTGGCGGAAGGATTTGTAGTTTTGCGCCTTGGTGCGGATGTAGGACTGAGTGAGCGCCTCGACCGGCTTTTGCATCAGGCTGATCGCGACCCATCTGCCATTCTGCTCGCGGATGATAGGGCCGTGATGGGTGAAGTAGGCAGTGAAGGTTTTTTCCGCCATGCCGTGGTCGGTTTTGTAGGGTACGGTGATCTGCCGGGAGGTGAGCGGGCGCTCTTCGCTTCCGTATTTGTAGACGAATTTGCCGTTTTTCTTCTCGACGGTTTCGAGATATTCGTCGACGGCATCGACGCCGCTTGAGGTGTGCATCCAGCCGGCGTGCTCGTTGAAGCCCTGATAGATGAAGAACTGGCCCCAGGTGACGGCGCCGTAGGCATCGAGGCCCTGTTCGCTGGCCATCTGGAGCTCGGAGCGGAAGAAGAAAGAGGTGTGGGGATTGATGAGGAGGAGGGCGTGGTGATTCGCTGTGTTCGATGGTGAAATTGCCATGCCATTGGAGCCGGTTGGCTCGGGGGGATCGCTGTCGTGAACGTAGGCGGTCTCGACGGGCGAGGCGTTGCGACTGCCTGCGTTGAGGACCGGAGGCTTACTGTAGAAGGCTTCGAGCTTTTCGAGATTGACGCGCTCGATGTCGCCGCCGATGCTGCCTTCGCTGAAGGAGAGCGCCATCCACGGCTCGAAGTGCGTAATGACGTGGGGTTTGACTTCGGGATGCTTGAAGAGGTAGAAGTTCAGGCCATCGGCGAAGGCGTCCATCAAGGTCTTCAGCCACGCGGGGCTGGCGGTGTATTGCTGCTGCAAGACGGTGGGATCCATGAAGAGCTTCATCCGCAGATCAAGGTAGATCCGGGATTCGCCTTCGGTCTCGGCGAGGCGGCCCATCGCGTTGATGTAATTGGTTTCGACGCGGTTGAAGTCGTCTTCTGCCTGAGCGTACTCCATTCCGAAGACGGCGTCGGCGTCGGTCTTGCCGTAGACGTGGGCGATGCCCCAGTCGTCGCGGGTAATGGTGACGTCGGCCGCCTCCTGTTTCCAGCGTGCGATCTCCGGACCCTGAGCTGCATGCAGCGGCGCGAAGGAGGACGCGAATACGAGGGTAAGAACGAGATTCTTCAGGCAGGCGCGGTTCTTCATGAGCTTAATTTCTCCACTTGGGCCGCGACGTGCCTCTTCTGGTGGTGACGCTTTGATAGCAGGCAGGGCGGCGCGAACAGTTTACCTGCCCGGCTGACAAAGAGGTATTTGGGGTGCTGATTTAACGGTTACCCCAGGCAAGATGAAGATGGTACGCTATGTGCCACCGGCTGATGGGGCCCCCTGCTGTGACGAGGCCGGACAACTGACATCGCTATCGGGGAAGAAACGCAGAGAAGCTTTTTCTTCCTGAACCTCCAGTCCGCGACTTCAAGACGGAAGGATCAGGCGCGAAGCCGCTATCAACCCACGTTCAAATAAGGAGCGCATGCCATGCTTTGCCCATCCTGCAATACCGAGACCGGCAGCAACTCAACATTTTGTCCGCACTGCGGCGCCAATACAACGACAGGCGCTGTTGCTGCGGCAATACCAGCCCAGCAAGGCGGCTTGTCCGAGACGGCGGCCGGTGCCATTGCCTACATTACGATTATTCCGGCGATTATTTTTCTGGCGATGGAGCCATATAACCGAAGCTCGTTTGTTCGCTTCCATTCGTGGCAGTCTATTTTTTTTGGAGTTGCGGCGATTGCAGTGAACCTGATCCTCGGGATCATTCCGATTGTCGGATGGCTTCTCATGTTGCCGGTTGGCCTGGGATTTCTGGCTCTCTGGATATTGGTGATGGTGAAAGCGAGCAAAGGCGAACGCTACAAGATTCCGTTTATCGGAAACTTCGCCGAACAGCAGGCGAGATAGCACATTTGCGTTTAGGTATTTAAGATCGCTGTTGTCGCGTTACTCGATAAGAAACTGTGCGTCTCTCACTGGAGTTGGGAGATAGCTTCTTCCACGAGGAACGCGCCAAATTAGATGGCTGTTTCGCCGAAGGGTCCCGGGGACAAGCGGACGTGGCTTGTCAGTGCGACGAGTTTATATTTTTACGGTTCCGCAGTCATTCCTTTGATCCGCCGGGTGATAGCATTTTGCCAACAACCAGCGGGAGAGAGATGATATGACGATGTCATGGAAGCGCGTTTTGATAGCCCTCAGCATTTTGTCCTGCAGCGCTTTTGCAGGAGCTGCCGATTTGACGATTCACTTGAACGGCTCGCAGCCGATCACTCGAAACACGGTGAAGGTTCAATGCGACGCGCAGGGCAGCAAGATGGGACTGCCTTCGGGAATATTTTCGGTTGAATATCTGAACGGCGCCGGGAATAGTCTTGCGATCGTTCCGGTGGGCGGAGATTTGCTCATCTTCGCGAATGTCTTTGCAGGCTCGGGCGCGCGGTATGCAGCGAAGGAGTTTGTGTGGTGGGACGCGGCGGGGCGCGGAATTACCTTTTCGTCCGATTCGCTTGCGGGCAAGATGTCATCCACCTGCCATCACGTGCCTTGATCAGGTTAATGCGAAAGCGGGGAAATGGCGGAGAGTGGGGGACTTTAAGCCGCTATTGATTACATGGGGTTTAGCCACTCGGCTACCTCACGGGCTCCCTTAATTTCACGGATGCTACAGATTTCCCCAATGCGCGGCATTTCCTATCAGGAGAGAAGCGCAATGGCTAACACCCGTGACCATAATGCTCCGAGTCAGGCTCAAGACCGGGGTACGAAAAATTGAAAGCCCCGCGATCCTCTAGTCGAGATCGTGGGGCTTTGTGCTTAGGTCAATCAATTGGAAATGGCTTATTTTTTCGCAGCAGCGCAGTGGTCAATAGCGCTGCCAGTGACGTGCTCACAATAGCCACTGCAACAGTTGCCATTGCTATCGCATTGAACACCATTAGCACTGCAACCTGCAATCGCCGTATGTGGCAAACCTTCAATCACAATGGGCATAGAAAAATTGACATCATTTTGACCGGGCTGAGCAGTAGTGTCATGGTCATTTTGCGGGGTTGCTACGACCGGCCTAGAGCCGTGTACGGCGGTGATTGAGGTTCCATTGGACTGAGCGTTCAAAATTGCCACGGCAAGAAAAGACGTGCACGCCAACAGAAATGCCTTTTTCATTTGCTCACCTCGATAACAATTTGCGAGATTTGGATACTAGGCCCACAGCAGGATCAGTGGCACTATAGCAGTGCAGATCACAGTTGTCATTCCTTATTCCTACGACCGTTTCCCTTTGCTGTCTTCTTCTTCTTTTTGGTTGATGTTCGGGTGAGTCTTTACCATCAATCGATATTGAGTCTCTAGTTTCTCTTCGAGTTGCGGCGTCAATTTGCGCACCGGGGGTAGTTTCCGGATGGTACTTTTGACGTTGGCTACTATAAACGCGTCGTGAAACCACTGCCTCCATTTGCACTCTTGTCGGAGGAAACCCACATGAGCGATGTTCCCTCAGTTCAGACGGAAGAATTTTGTGACCTGTTCGGCGGATGTGAAAAGTGTCCAGGCTTACGTTCGCTTACTTGCGTAGACCACCGAACCCGCAAAAACATTGGGGATTATCGCGGTTTTCGCTGTTTTTAGGGGAATCTAGAA
>DATAVY010000035.1:0-11087 GCA_036267495.1 Edaphobacter sp. | reverse complement strand
AGTTCATCGTGGTAGCCGGCCTTCTCAACATCATCTCCGCCGTCGACGCGCACTCGCTGGCCAACGGAAGGAAGCGCTCGTGACCATCTCTCACTTCGGAGCAGTCCTGCTCTTCTCTCTCTTCACCTCAATCGTCTTCGGGATCACCCAGCGTTCCGATCCACGCATGATGGTCCGCTTCGGAGCCTTCTGCTTCGTCCTCTTCGTAGGCGGAACCATCGCGGCAAGCTGGGTCATGTGGCTCATCAAACACTGACGACCAGCCGCTTCGGCTAATTGCAATCGACCCCTCTTTCCCATACGCTAAGGGCAGCAATGATGCGCTAAAGGCAGCAACGGTGCCGGTCGCGGGAGTGGCGAAATGGCAGACGCACTTGGTTTAGGTCCAAGCGGAGAAATCCGTGGGGGTTCGAGTCCCTTCTCCCGCACCAGAAATCATCCAACCCGGAAAGAGTCGCCATGAGCCAGCAGAACCAGCCGCCAAACCAGGGAAAAGAACCCGTCCTCAAGCTCACCAACGCAGAGGACTACCGCGACGGCTACGCCAATAGCGTTCAGGTGCGCATGAGCGTCTGGGACTTCTTCCTCGTCTTCGGCACCATGACCCAGCAGAACGCCGACGAGCTGACCGTGAAGAACTTCCAGGGCATCTATCTCAGTCCCCAGCAGGCCAAGGCCCTCTGGAACATCCTCGGCCACAATCTCGCCCAGTACGAGCAGACCTTCGGCTCCGTCACCCTCGAGCAGCTCCCCCACCACGGCGGCCCCGTGAACTAAAAGCGTGACTCGACCAGGAAAAGACGCGCATCTGCCGGCCAGCGACATCCCTCTCTGGATGCTCTATCCGCTCTTCTTCGTCGCCATCTATCTCTCGCACTACCGCCTCCTCCGCCTCCCCTACTTCTGGGACGAGGCCGGCTACTACATCCCCGCCGCATGGGACTTCTTCCGTACCGGCTCCCTGATCCCGCAGACCACGGCCAGCAACGCCCACCCACCCCTGCCCTCCATCCTCCTCGCCGCCTGGTGGCATCTCTCCGGCTACGTCGTCAGCGGCACCCGCACCCTGGTCTGCATGGTCTCCGCAGCCGCTCTCCTCGGCGTCTTCAAACTCGCCAGAAGCCTCACCACTACCGCGGTCGCCGCCGTCGCGGTCATCCTCACCGCGATCTATCCCATCTGGTTCGCGCAAAGCACCCTCGCCCACGCCGACATCTTCGCCGCAGCCTTCACCCTCTGGGGACTCGCCTTCTACCTCGATCGCGACACATCAACCAGCAACACAAACGCATTCCTCGCCGCGCTCATGTTCTCCCTCGCCGCTCTCTCCAAAGAGACCGCCATCGTGACACCAATCGCACTCGCTCTCTGGGAAGTAATTCTTCTCCTCCGCAGCCGCGGCGATAACACAGCGCACCCATCTCACCTGAAATGGCTTCTCGCTCTCCTCGCGCCGGTTCTGCCGCTAATCGCCTGGTACGCCTATCACCATCACAAAACCGGCTTTGTCTTCGGCAACCCCGAGTTCCTCCGCTACAACGCAACCGCGAACCTCGAGCCCTACCGCATCGGCCTCTGTCTCTGGCATCGCTTCCTCCATCTCACGACGCACATGAATATGTTCGTTCCCGTCGTCTGCACCATCGCTGTCCTCTTCATCCCCGTCTCAACCGATGCACCGTCAACTATCCGCAAGCCGCAGCTCAAAGCCATCGCAGTCGTCCTGCTCGCCAACTGGATCGCCTTCTCCATTCTGGGAGGCGCGCTGCTGACGCGCTATCTGCTGCCGATGTATCCGCTCATCCTGCTCCTCTGCGCCGCAACCTGGCATCGTCATCTCCGCCAGTGGTGGGCACTGGCCGCCCTCAGCGCCGCCGCCTTCCTCGCCGGCATCTGGATCAACCCGCCCTACGCCTTCGCTCCCGAAGACAACCTCACCTACCGCGACATGATCGTCCTCCACCTGCGCGCCGTTCACTTCATCGACCGCGCCTACCCCCAGGCCACCGTCCTGACCGCATGGCCCGCCACCTCCGAGCTCAGCCGCCCCGAGCTCGGCTACACCAACCACTCCATCAAGACCGTCGCCATTCAGAACTTCGCGATAGGTGAGATCCAGAAAGCCGCAGCCGATCCCGGAAGCTACGACGTGGCCCTCGTCTTCTCGACCAAATGGGAGCCGCCGGCCAACCACATCAACCTCGGCCGCCAGAACGAATCCGCCGACGCAAAGTACTTCGACTTCCACCGCGACCTCTCCCCCGCCGAGGTCGCAGCCCTGTTGCACGGCGACATCGTCTGGCAGGATCGCCGCAAGGGAGAGTGGGCCGCTGTTATCCACTTCCCCCGCATCGTCGAAGCCGCACTGGCCGAGCCCCGCCGCCACTGACGCTCTATACTCCTATCTATGACGGGGTCCCTTCAAGTTCGTCGGCTCTTGCAACAACCTTGGCGCTCCCTTCTCCTGTTTTTTTGCGTTCTCTCAGGATTCCCGGCATTCTCCCAATCCGCGTCTACGCCGGACGCATCCGAGTCCCGCGGCCGCGTCGTCCTCGTCCTTCCCTTCGACAATCGCTCCGGACAAGCCCCTCTCGCATGGATCGGGGACTCCTTTCCCGACACTCTCAACCAGCGCCTCACCTCAGCCGGATTCCTGACCATCTCCCGCGAAGACCGCCAGTACGCTCTCGATCACCTCGGTCTGCCCGTCGACTTCAAGCCATCGCGCGCGACCACGATCCGCATCGCCCAGACTCTCGACGCAAACTTCGTCATCGTAGGCAGCTATACCCTCAGCAACGGCCGCATCTCCGTGCAGGCGCAGGTACTCGATGTCAATGACCTCCGCCTGTCCCAGCCCCTCGCCGACTCCAGCGAACTCACCCGCCTCTTCGACGTAGAAAACGCCATAGCCTGGAAGATTGCGCGACAGATCGATCCCCAATTCAACATCGCCCAGCAGACTTTTCTTGCCGCTTCAGGCGGCGTCCGGCTCAGCGCATTTGAGAACTACATCCGTGGCACCGACGCAACCTCATCGCAGGAGCGGATCCATCGTCTACAGATGGCGGTCGACGATACGCCCGACTATCCAGCCGCACTGCTCGCCCTCGGCAAAACGCAGTTCGCCCAGCGCAACTACGACCAGGCTGCAGCAACCCTCGCCAGGATCGCTCCGACAGACCGCCGCGTCCTCGAAGCAAACTTCTACATTGGCCTGGCGCGGTTCAACAGCGCAAAATACGCCGAGGCCGAATCGGCCTTTGCCTTCGTCTCCGCCAGACTTCCCCTTCCCGAAGTCGTCAACAACCAGGCCGTTGCCTCCAGTCGTCAGGGTCACGATGCCGTCGCCCTTTTCCAACGAGCCTCCACCGCCGATCCCAACGACGCCGACTACCACTACAATCTTGCCGTCGCCCTGCTTCGCCGTGGAGACTTCGCCGGAGCACAACGAGAGGTCGATCAGACCCTGAAACTGCACCCCGCTGATTCAGAAGCAGCCGAGCTGAAAACCAGCATCAGCGCGGGCAAACACATCCCGCCCACCGCAAACGCAGACGCAACCGCAGCGGGATCCTCAGACTTCGCGCCCCTCGAGCGCATTCGCCGCAACTACTCCGAAGCTTCCTTTCGCCAGGCGGCCTTTCAGCTCGATCAGATGCGTGCCGACCGCATGGCAACGCTTCCTCCCGCCGAACGGGCCGCGCGCTACACCCAGCTTGGCCATGACTATCTTGCGCAGGGACTGATCCCCGAAGCGGAGCAACAGTTCCAGGCTGCCCTTACCGCCGATGCCTCCAGTGCCGCCGCCCACGCCGGTCTCGCTCAGGTCCGCGAACGCAGCGGGGACACAACCGAAGCGCGCGCCGAGGCCCAGACGTCCCTCTCCCTTCATCCAAATACTGCCGCCTATCTCGTGCTCGCCCGTCTCGATCTTCAGGCAAACCAGACCGCGGCTTCGGCTTCCAATGTTAGTAAGGCGCTCCAGCTTGAACCTAAAGATACTGCCGCACAAGGCATGCGACAGGCCCTCCAGGCACGCGGGCAAAACCTCCCATGAAACCCCTGATCAAAGCCGTTCTCGCACTGCTGCTGACCCTCTCTTGGCTTCCCGCAATCGCTGCGGCGGACGCTCCCGAAAGAAACATTGTCGTTAGACTCACTCTCCACGACACCATCCAACCCATCACCGCGGATTATCTCCAGCGAGGTCTTCAGGAAGCCGCCAATCAGCACGCCCAGCTGGTCATCGTTTCCATGGGAACACCAGGCGGCCTGCTCGAATCCACCCGCGTCATGGTCCAGGCCATCGAAAACTCTCCCGTTCCCGTCGTCATCTTCATCTCCCCCACCGGCAGCAGAGCCGGTTCTGCCGGCTTCTTCCTTCTCGAAGCAGCCGACATAGCCGCAATGGCTCCGGGAACCAATGCCGGCGCGGCACACCCCATCGTCGAGGGCGGCAAGATGGATCCCGTTCTCAAGGAGAAGATTGAGAACGATGCCGCAGCCTTCCTCCGCTCCTACGTGAGCCGTCGCGGACGCAATGTACAAGCCGCCGAAGACGCAGTCCGCAACTCCAAATCCTACAGTGACGATGAAGCGCTCAAACTCAAACTGATCGATCTCGAATCCCCCGACGACGCTTCCCTCCTTGCCACTCTCAACGGCCGCGAGATCCATCGCTTCAACGGATCTACCCAGATCCTGCATCTCGATGGAGCGGAGATCGTCACCATTCCGCCCTCCCTGCGCGAGCGTCTGCTCAGCAAGCTCACCAACCCGGATATTGCGGTTCTGCTGCTTATCCTCGGCGGCCTTCTCATCTACCTCGAATTCAACGCGCCCGGCACCATCGTGCCCGGCTCCGTCGGCACGCTCTTCGTTCTGCTCAGCCTTTTCGGGCTGAATCTTCTTCCTATCCGGCATACGGCAATCGCCTTGTTACTTGCAGCCGTCGTTCTGATGTTGCTCGAGGCGAAATTCGGCGGCCATGGCGTGCTTGCGCTGACGGGGATCGTGGCGCTCGTCTTCGGCCTCGCCACTCTTGTCGATGGCCCCATCCCCGAACTGCGCGTGCATGTCGCAACCGCCATAGGCGCCGGCGTTGGCTTTGGCGTGATCACCTTCGGGCTCGCCTGGATAGCCCTCAAAGCGCGTCGCGGCAAAGTCCTCACCGGCCCCCAAGCCATGGTCGGCGGCACTGCCATCGTGCGCACCCCGCTCAACCCTACAGGCCAGGTCGAAATCCGTGGCGAACTCTGGCAGGCCTCTCTGCGCGGACACCCACCGCTTGCCGCGGGGTCTGCCGTCTTCGTGCGCAGTGTGGATGGGCTCGTCTTAATCGTAGAGCCGGCACAGGATATCGTCTGATCTTCCGTGCAATCACCCGCCAGCGTGTGTGCCAGAGTAGACTAAAGGCATAGTAGTTTTCGATAAGGGAGTTTCGTCTTGATGTTGAATGTGCCTCGCCCATCCTGGGTCCGGAGTGTCTTAATTTGTCTTCTGCTAACCGCGGCGGGATCAACCGTAAAAGCGCAAACCCCCTCCCAGAATCCGGCCCTCGACCGCCAGCTCTCCCGAATCGATCTTGCCGTCAGCGGTGTCGGTGTCTTCAACAAAAGTTCAAACGGCTTCGCAACGGTCAACGGGGCTCCGCATACGCCGGTCAGTCTTAGTCCCGGCAATACGGCAGGAGCTGTCGTCACTCTCCGTTACATCGTCTCCCCCTTCGTGGGCTTTGAAGGGAACTACGGCTACGCACGATACACCGACACCTTCACCCCGTTCGGCGTGCCGGGATCAAGCGCCGGTGTACAACAAAATGCCAGCGAATACACGTTTGGCTACGTCGCCCACACCCGGAAGCAATACTTCGGATTATCTCCATTTGCATCGGCAGGCCTCGGCTCCATGGTCTTCCGGCCTACTCCCGGAGGCGGCGAGGCCCTGCCCGAGCAGGCGCGCGCCGTCTACTACTTTTCCGTCGGGGCAGAGACCACCGTGCTCTCGCCTCACTTCGGCATTCGTGCTCAGTATCGCCAGGTATTTTTCAAAGCACCCGACTTTCTGACGAACTACCTGACTATCCAACAGCGCACCACAACCTACGAGCCGGGAATCGGTTTCTTCCTGCGCTTCTAAACCGGAGCGGCCCAAAGCTGCTTTTACCATCGCAGCGACGGCCGCGTCGGGCACGCCAGAGGGTTCAAACCCATGATGTCTCTTCCGCTCCTCTTCGCCATCGTCATCGTCTTTCTCTACCTCGTCAATTCCATCAAGATCCTCAAGGAGTATGAGCGAGGAGTCATCTTCCGGCTCGGACGCGTGAGAGACGCCGCCGCAGGCCCCGGCATCATCCTCGTCTTCCGTCCCCTCGATCAGATCGTTCGCGTCAGCCTGCGCCAGGAAGCGATGGAGGTTCCCGCACAGGACGTCATCACCCGCGACAACGTTACTCTGAAAGTGAACGCCGTTATCACCCTCCGTGTCGTCGATCCCACCAAAGCCGTCATCGAAGTAGCCAACTACATCTATCAAACCTCGCAGTTTGCCCAGACAACCCTGCGCTCCGTACTTGGCGAAGTCGACCTCGACGGCCTTCTCGCCCATCGCGAAGCCCTGAATGTCCGCATCCAGACCATCATCGACGGCCACACCGCGCCCTTCGGCGTCAAAGTCGTCTCCGTCGAGGTCAAACAGGTCGATATGCCCGAATCCATGCTTCGCGCCATGGCGAAACAAGCCGAGGCCGAACGCGAACGTCGCGCCAAGATCATCCATGCCGAAGGTGAGTTCAACGCGGCAGCCAAGCTGGTCGAGGCCGCCCAGCTCATGGCCACCCAGCCCATGACCCTTCAACTACGTTACCTTCAGACTCTTACCGAGATAGGTGTCGAGAAAAATACCACCATCGTATTTCCTCTCCCCATGGAGCTCATTAACCTGTTCAATAAGACATTCACTCCTGATGCAACTGCGGAGAAGAAGGTCTAGCCGTGTCAACTCGATACCAAACTGAACATGACTTGCATGATCTTCACGAACCACCCGGACATGACCGTGAGATCTCGCTTGGAACCACCACCATCCTCGGCATCTTCTTCGCCCTGGCCTTGCTTTGTGCCGTCTTCTTCGGTTTCGGCTACTCCCTTGGCAGACGTTCAGTCTCTTCCGCGGCCAGCCCCTCAGACCAGACAACCGGATTGGCGACCACCAGTTCCAAACCAGCACCTGGGAATCCCGCAAGTCTGACATCAAGTAAACCCTCCGCCGATGCAGCGCAATCCGAGATCGTGCCGATCGATTCTCCGGACGCTCCCCTGCAGGACAGCCAGCCAGCGCCCGGCCTCACACCTGTGAGCGCAACGATCTCGACTGTTCGCGCTGACAGGCGTGCTGACAAACCCAATCTAGCTGCAAAGCTGCCGCCCACAGCCCAGATCGCGGCTGCGACGCCAGGATTCTCCGTCGTGCAGGTTGCCGCGATGTCGCATCAGGAAGACGCGGACGTAGTGGCGGCCGACCTGAAACACCGCGGCTACGCCGTAGCCATCCGGCACGAGCCGCAGGACAAGCTCTTCCACGTGCAGATCGGGCCGTTTTCCGCCCGGACTGAAGCCGATGCCATGCGTCAGCGCCTTCAATCCGACGGCTACAACAACTCAATCGTCAAATAGCCACGGGTTTCATCTCCTGGGGCAGCGCGTCCGCAATAGCCTTCCTGACGGCCAGCATAAGCTCCTCGCGTGTCTCATACTTCGACGGTTCAACGACAGGTAGTACCTGGAACCGCACCAAACCTGGCCTGATCGCATAGCTGCCCTTGCGCATCATCCTCTGCGTTCCCGACAGAGCAATCGGAACAATCGGCGCCCGCGTCTCCTGCGCAAGAAAGAATGGCCCCTTCTTAAACGTCGAAAGCCTTCCGTCCAGCGACCGGGTGCCTTCAGGATAGACAACAATGTGCAGCCCCGAACGAAGCGCGTCAGCAGCCGCCTCGACACTTGCCTTTGCTGCATCCCGGCGGTGACCTCGCTCCACCGGGACAAACTTCGCCATGCGCATCGCCCTGCCGAGAATAGGAATCCCCATCAACTCCTTCTTAAGCAGGACCGAACAGCGGCCAGGCAGCAACGGAAGCTCGACCGGAGGATCGAGATTCGAAACGTGGTTGCTCATAAAAATGCAACTGCGGCCGACAGGAATATTCTCCAGCCCGACAACTTCGATCCTGATACCCGCAGCCCGCACACCCGCATTCGTAATCCACATGGCAACGCGGTAAAGAAGACTGATATCTCCCACAATCAACGTGTAGGGAATACCAATAATTCCAGCCAAAGATCCAAGTGTGAGATAGACAAAAACCAGCTTGAAAGTCGCGAACATACCACTTTGCAGCATACCCCAGTCGCGATCTCCGCGGCCGGTCAGACGTTGAGCGCAGTGGAGCGGCGCGCCGCGATAGCCGCAGGCAGCTTCTGATAAATGTTGCCGAAGCCTCCATTGGATAGAATTGCAACCACATCGCCCTCCCCGAGCTCGGGTGCGATCGCCCCCACTATCGCATCCGCGTCAGCCAAAACCGTTGCCGCCGTTCCGCCCTTGTTCAAGGCAGCGACAACCCGCTCCGGATGCAGTCTCTCCGTCGCGGGAATACTCTCGGATTTGAAGACTGCGGCCAGCACCACGCTGTCAGCCAACGCAAGGCTCTCGACAAGATCGAGCTCGAAGACGTTGCGGCGCAGCGTATTGGAACGCGGTTCAAGCACAGCCCAAAGACGCCGTCCTGGATAAGACTCGCGCAAGGCACGCAGCGTCTCGCGGATCGCCGTCGGATGATGCGCAAAGTCGTCGATGATCGTAATGCCATCGACCACGGCACGGACTTCGAGCCTGCGCTTAACACTCCGGAAGGTAGCCAGCGCCTCAACGATAGCCGCAGTCGGTACTCCCTGCCCGGCAGCAAGCGCAGCGGCGGCCGTTGCGTTCAGCGCATTGTGCGCACCTGCCATCGGCAGAGTAAGTTCCGCAAAAAAAGCGCCATCGCGGGAAAGAGTCCATGACGTCCTGGAACCCTCGTGACCCAGATCCGTTAGCCGCCAGTGTGACAAAGGATTGAAGCCATACCGCTCAACTGAACAGAATGCCTTCGCTACACACTCGCTCACATTCTCGCTGCCGTCGAAAGCCACAATGCGTCCGCGACGCGGGACAAGATTCACCAGGCGTTTGAAGGCCGTCTTGACCGCAAAAAGATCGGCATAAATATCCGCATGATCGAACTCAACGTGCGTAAGAATTAGCGCATCAGGAAAATAGTGGAGAAACTTAGGCCCTTTGTCGAAAAAAGCAGTGTCGTACTCGTCGCCCTCAAGCAGAAAGGGTCGTGTCGATCGCACCATGAAACTGGTGCCGAAGTTCTCCGCCACCCCTCCGATAAGAAATGACGGCGCAAAAGCAGGATTCTGTCGCGAAGCCACCTCGTAGATCCACGCCAGCATGCTGGTCGTCGTCGTCTTGCCATGCGTACCCGCCACAACCAGCGACTCGCGGCCAGGCAAAAATTCGTCATGCAGGATGGATGCCATGGAACAGAAAGGAATGCGCGCATCGAGGACGTGCTCGAGCTCAATATTGCCGCGCGAAATCGCGTTACCCACAACGACAAGGTCAGGCCGCGGATTCAGATTGCTCTCAGAATATGGCTCGTGAATGGGAATCTTCAGGCTGGCGAGCAGATCGCTCATCGGTGGATAAGCAGCGGCGTCCGAGCCGGTAATGCGATGGCCCTGCTGCTGCAACATACCCGCAAGCGATGCCATCGCCGTGCCGCAAATCCCGATGAGATGAATGTGTTTTGGATTTTGCATGGTTGAAAAATCCCGTACCCGAAGAATACAAGGCTAAACCGTGACAGCGGCTTCGAGAAGGTGCATCCGCGGGTTCCCTGCCTCCCTCAAATCAAGCTTGGCAGAGATACCCAGAGGAAGAGTCACGTTCGAGAAGCTTGCGTGGCCGCTGCGCAACCCAATCCCAATAGGGCCCGCAAAATCGCGAAGAGCATGAAGAATGACACGATCGAGATAATCACTCTCCTCAGCCGAAATGCATTGGCGCATATCGCCAAACAGAATGCCAGTCACCTTTTCCAACAACCCCGAGTAGCGCAGATGGAGCAGCATGCGGTCCCATTGATAAGGCTTCGTGCCGATGTCTTCCAGGAAGAGAATCGTGGCGCTCGCGATGCGGGGAGCATAGGGCGTGCCAAGCGCTTCCACGAAAATTGAAAGGCATCCCCCATTCAGCAAACCTTCAGCAACCCCCGGCCGAAGCACGCGAAGCCCCTCGTTAACTCCTGGAGACCATCCCCCGCCGCCATGAAGACTATGCCGCCAGCTTGCCATATCGACACCGTCATCCCGCGAAAAATCCGCCGCCATCGGACCGTAAAAAGTCACGAGATTCGCCTCATTGTGCAGCCAGCAATGCAGCGACGTGTGATCGCTATAACCGATGAAGACCTTGGGGTTGGAGCGAATCAGCGCAGCATCCAGATAGGGCAGCAACTCGGCCGAGCCCCAGCCCCCACGTGTGCAAAGGATGCCCTCGATCGTCGGGTCCGCAAAGGCAGTATGCAGATCATGCAACCGGCTCTCCAGCGTTCCCGCGTAGTAAAGCGGTCCGCTGTCGAGCGCATGCCTCCCTAGAACCGTCTTGTAGCCGAGCGATTGCAGTTGGGCGATGCCGCGATGCACCAGGTCGGGCTTCACCGTGCTCGCCGGTGAAAGGATCGCAAGTGTCGCGCCGGCGTGCAGCGCACGTGGTTGAATCGCCGATTTCGACGAGGTCGTCAAAGCCCTGGCGCCTCTCCACAACAGATAATCTCGGCTGGACCCGTGAGGCGCATCGTAGCGTCATCGCCAGGCCAAACCACCCTTTGTGGTCCGCCCTCGGCGATCGCGGTGACTTCGCGGCCGACGCCGCGCAATGTCATCGCCGCCGCCGAAGAGGCGCACGTACCGGTTCCGGAAGACCTGGTCGGGCCGCATCCCCGCTCATAAATTCGGAACCCAATCTCTGAATTC
>DATAVY010000034.1:0-2926 GCA_036267495.1 Edaphobacter sp. | reverse complement strand
GGCCCGGGCCAGATCTTCGCCGGCACCCCCGCCGAACCCCGCACCGAATACCTACGCTCCCTCGCCCGCATCCGTCGGCTAAAGTAACGAAAGATCGCTCAATAGTAGTGGCGATCGTCGGCCCAGTGGAAGGGCGGGGATGGGCGGCGGCCGCGGAGCAGGTAGATGTTGCCGTGCTCAAAGGGCATGGCGTAGGGCGTGTCGCGCACGCCGACGACCGTGACTGACTCGTATTTTTTCGAGATATCCTCTGGAGAGTCTTCGATGACGGAGATGACAAGGTTGGGATCGCAGCCGTGCATGCCCCAGAGCCAGTAGTTGTTGTGTCCGCTGATGGCAGGTGGAAGGCCGAGATGATCGCGGCGATTGAAGAAGTCGATCGCACCGGCCTCACCGTAGTTGCCGCCGAAGATGCAGACGCGTCGCTGGTCTGCAGGTGAAAGCGAGTTGAAGGTACGGGCGACGATTACGACCTGTTGCTGCCAGCCGAAGCGGTCGGCATAGAACTGCGGCAGCTCACCGCTGGAGGCGGTTTCGGTCTTGCCACTGTTCAGGTGCAGCGCCCTGGTGTAACGAACCCAGCTTGCGGGCCGGAGTATGGGAGAGGACATCGGCAGGATGAGAACGCCGGTGAGGATGAGCGCGACTTCGAAGATCGGGAACGCGAAGACGCGTTTAGCGGCGACCAGATGCCGCGAGGCGAAGCGGCGCTCCCACGCGATGGCGCCGGCGGCGAAGAGCACCGGATAGATGGCGGCGAGGTAGTAGTCCTTGGCGTGCAGGACGAACATGAGCACGTAGAAGATGAGGAAGGTCAAACCAATCCAGCGGCCGCGGGGGATAGAGCGTGCGCGCAGAAGAGAGATGAGGCCAGTGATCCAGAGCAGAGCGTTCGCGGGGTGCATCTGCAAGAGCTGGGCGAGGAAGAAGCCCACAGGCCCGAGGATGACGTTTTTGTTTCCAACCTTGCCGTTGTGGAAGAACTCGAGCGTCGCCCAGTGGTTGTGAATCTGCCAGAGGACATACGGCAGCGCGATAACGATGATTAATGCGATTCCGAGTGCAGCCCAGCGAGTGAACAGGACGCGGCGTTGTGGTGTGAGCAGAAGGCCGAGTCCGATGGCGACGAGAAAGAAGAGGATCGAGGGTTTGTTGAGCAGGCCGATGCCGGCTGAGAGGCCAAAGATGGTCCACCAGAAGGGCTGCGGTGCGCCGTCGAGGAGGAGAATGAGCGCAAGCGCGCAGACCATCCAGAAGACGGGCTCGAAGGAGTTCATGGAGAGAAAGCCGTCGACGGCGATGTAGATGGGAGCGACAAGGACGCCGATCATCGCGAGCGCCTGCGCGGGGCGGAGACCCCCGAGAGCCCAGGCAAGCAGGCCCGTGAGGAAGACAGTGGCGGCTCCGGCCATTGCGGACAGAATGCGGATGGCGAATAGGGAGTCTCCGAAGAGTATCTCGCCGAGACGCGCCTGCAACGCGACGATCGGACCGTGGTCGACGAAGCCCCACGCAAGATGACGACCGCAGGCGATGTAGTAGAACTCATCGCGAAAATAGCTGTAGCCGATGTGTTGGGTCCAGAGCGTGAGGCCAAACTGCAGGACAAGCTTAATGCCGGCGAAGAAGAAGGCGAGCCGGAGGGCCGCACGCAGCGAAGGGTCAGAGGGACGGACGTCGGTTGAACTCATAAGGGTCAAGAAAAATGTACGTCAAACTTAGCGCGGCGGTTCCGGCGCAGGCCATTCCCGTTGAGAAGGAAGTCCATGCCAGTAACAGGAAACGCGCATCTCGTCATTTGGCGCATCTCCGGCTACAAAGAATGAGACCATGTTCTCGGATCTCGCATCTCGTAGCTAAGCATGGCCATCATCGTCATCGGCGGACACACCCGGAACATCGGCAAGACCTCGGTCGTCGCCGGTCTTATCGCCGCTCTGCCGCACCTCAACTGGACCGCCATCAAGATCACGCAGTTCGGCCACAACGTCTGCTCCGCCAACGGCGAGCCCTGCGACTGCCAGACCGCTGACCACACCCTCGCCATCTCCGAAGAGCGCGACCCCTCTACCGGCACCGATACCTCACGCTTCCTCGCCGCCGGCGCAGCCAGAGTCTTCTGGGTGCGCACCCGCCAGGGCGAACTCGCCGAAGCCATGCCCCGCGTTCGCAAGCTCATCGCGGACGCCGAGAACACCATCATCGAATCGAACTCCATCCTGCGCTTCCTCCAGCCCGACCTCTCGCTCGCCGTCCTCGACCCGACCATCGCCGACTTCAAACTCTCCGCGCTCCGCTACCTCGACCGCACCGACGCCCTCATCGTCTCCCAACCGGCCCCACCCGCCGGCACAACGCCCGAATCGCTCGCGCGTGCATGGCCCGGCATTTCGCCACGCCTCCTCGCTGACAAGCCTCTGTTCTTCATCCACCCGCCCGCTGACTACACCGCCGCCGGACTCGCGTCTTTCCTCACCAAAACAATCGCCTGGAACGGCCCGAATGGCGGATAAGATCGAAGCGCCTTCGCGCCCATCCTTCGCATCGAACGTCTGCTCAGATCAGGCAGCCAATCGAAATATGCGTGATGCACGCACCGGAGCCCAACGCAGCTTGGCAGCTTCTACAGCAATGTTCACTCGCTTGGGCTGGATCCTGTGGCGGATGACGGCGGCCATCGCGAGTTGAAACTATAGAAATCACCGCAGACGCCTGTGTCATCGCAATGTCATCCTGTGTTCGTTAACGAGAAACAAAAGAGGCAGCCTTTCGGCGGAACACAAGCGACTATCCGTTAATCGCGTTGGTTCTCAGTTCAACTCACAGAAAATCCTCAAGCCCCCGCGCCTAGACTCGCCACACTTCGTTACGACTTCACGCCGCGAGTCCCCATGCGCCTGTTCTCCTCTGCTCTTCTTCTGATTAC
>DATAVY010000033.1:0-3584 GCA_036267495.1 Edaphobacter sp. | reverse complement strand
GCCGCTGAATCGGCTTCCTGCAGCAGTTGATGAATTCGTTGCTCCAGTTCCTCAGACATACTCTTTTCCTTTCGATTTAAGCTGCGCCGCAGCCTCACGCCGCGCGCGGAGAAGCAGGATGCGCACGCTCATGACGTTGAGGCCGGTAACGTTAGCAATCTCGCGGTGTGTCATCCCTTCCATGTAGGCGAGCCATAAAAGTTCACGGGCTCTGGGCTTCAAGCGGTGCAGCATGCGGGTTGCATCCACGGCATTCTCAGGGTGATTCTCGGTGCTGGGCTCGTCCGACTGCTCGAGCTGAAGATCGTCGCCGCGCCGCCACCGATCGTGTAGCAGATTGGTCGCGATGCGGAAGAGATAGGGCCGGGCGTCCGCAAGCTCCATCTCCGGTCTTCCGCTGCGAAGCAGGCGAAGATAGGACTCCTGCAGGATGTCGTCAGCAACGTCCGGCCTGCCGGAGACACGCGCTACGTACCTCCAGAGAGGCTTCGCGGTGGCTTCATACAGCGCACTGAATGCCTGCTCGTTCACGTCCGTGCCGGCCTAGTCGCGAGCGTGTGGAAGCAGGCCGGATCGGCGATGCATCGTAAGGGAGACGAATGCGGAACACCCAAACGCCGCCGCCAGAATGATGGCCCCAAGGCCGAACTCCAGAAGACCGTCAGCTTCGCGGAAGATCAGATGGCAGACCAGCATTCCCACCCCGAGAACGCCGAAGGTGGCCGCGGTCTGGGTGGTGCGGATGATGCCGCGCCAAAGTTCGTTTGGACTGCGTTCGAGCGCACGGAGGAATTCCACGCCGGCTGTCGAACCAAGGAAGACTTGAAGGTTCTCCGGAGAACTGATGCGCAGCAGCAGCTTATCCTGTGCGGCGGCTTGCGATCGAGCCAGCTGAAACTGACGCACCGCGGTGAAGATCAGCCACGCGACCCATGCCCCGGTTCCAAATACAGCGATGATGGCAAGTTGGTGTTTTTCCAATGGACTTCTCCCTCTCGAAAGTACAACGCAGAGGAACGATAACGGTAAACAGGATGAGAACACCTTTCGGAACTATAGGGGACGAAATTCCCACGCGGACAATCAAAAGCCTTTCAAGACTTTGCAGTTAGCCCCTCAATGTTGACAAGACTTTTAATGTCCGCTTCAACCCGAAGTCTGGATATAAGCTTTTCCTTGGACGAACTTAGCAATTTACCTGAGGGGGACTCCTCCCGATCAGAGATCAGTCTTGAAGATTGCTCTCGCCGAAAAAATCTCACCCGCGCCGCATTCCAGCACCGGTTCAGCGTCCCGTTGGATCGACCGTCTTCGCCGGAGCTCGATGGTCGACAACCTTGTACCCCTCCGGCGGCTGAAAAAACGAGGGATCAGGTTCGGTCGTCGAAATCTCTGTCACGGTAAATGTCTGCTTTCCAATCTGTGGAGCTTCCACCGTCGAAATCAGATTGATTCCCAACTCCGGCGAAAACCGGTACTGCCTCACTGTCGACATCGGAAGATCGTTGCCCATCACGCCCGCGTTCACCGTCAGGGTGTCTTTATACTCGTGCACCTGTACGCCATCGAAGTACCCCGTGCCCAGATCTTCATGCGTACGAGCTCCCTTGCCTCCCTGCAATGGTCCCGACTGAATCCGCGTCGGATCGAAGCGAAGGCTCACACTGCTGCTCAGCTTCAGCAACTCACATACCTTCAACCGCACGCTGCACTGGTAAAGCGTCCGAGCCTCGGGATCGGCAATTTGAATCCAGCTCGGCTGCGATGAAATCCCGCTTCCCTTCGGCGTCATCAGCCAGCGCTCCTGATAGATGCGTCCCCGGCTGTCCCGCTTAATCGGCCGCGAATTTACCGTGGTAAACGTGCCGCCATTGTTCATATGCCGCGACCACTCCGCCGCCAGCGTCAGGCTGAAAGGAGCATTCGGGATCGCCGGCACAACGATGCTCTGCAATACCTCCTCTCCGCCCCCGTCAAAGGAGACGCCGCCTTCGTCCGCAGCCTGCGCCCAGATTCCCTGCCTTCCCGCAACAAGCAGAAATATCGCCGCAACCATCCATCCCGGTCTCAAGAGTCGATGTAGACAGCAAAAAAGCATCGGCCACCTCACAACATGAACGACATGGTCATTGTTCTTCTGGTCGTCCGCACTATAGTCTTCAGTTATCCCGATTGCAACGCAACCGCCGCTGCCTGCGACCTGCGGCAAAACACACCAACGGAGTTCGCTTCAAGTTCGCTTCAATTCAACACCAAAAACGCGACGCCACTCCATCAACCCGCGAGGCAATCCCGCCTCAACGAGCAACTCTCCTCGCTTGACAAAACCACCCCTCCGAATTGGCTACAATAGAGAAAGCGGAACAGAAAATCCCGCCTTTGCTACCCGTAACCAAAGCTTTTTCAAGACTTTGCAGTTAGCCCCTCAATGTTGACAAGACTTTCAGCATCTTTCAGCATACTAGTCCAGACCTAAACAACGTATTTGGAAGACTTTAGCAGCTTTTCACCCAGGGAGGGGTAGCCCTCCCGAGTAGAGGTCAGCCTTGAAGATCGTTCTCGCCGAAAAAGTCTCGCCCGCCACTCTAGCCGTCTTTCAGCAGGAACCCGGCTGGCAGATCGTCACCCCCGATCAAATTGCCAAAAATGGACTCGCCGCCGAACTAGCCGACGCCGACGCTCTCGTCGTCCGCTCCGCCGTCCAGGCCGACGCCAAGTTGCTTGAATCCGCCCCCAAGCTCCGCGTCATCGGCCGCGCCGGCGTAGGCGTCGACAACATCGACACCGACGCCGCCACCCATCGCGGCATCGTCGTCATGAACACCCCCGGAGCCAACGCCGTAGCCGTAGCCGAACTCACCCTCGGCCTCATGGTCTCCATGGCCCGCTCTATCCCCCGCGCCAACTCCTCCATGCACGCCGGCCAATGGGACAAAAAATCACTCCAGGGTCAGGAACTCCGCGGCAAAACCCTCGGCATCGTAGGCCTCGGCCGCATCGGCCTCGAGGTCGCCCGCCGCGCCCGCGCCTTCGGCATGAACATCGTCGGATACGATCCCTTCGTCGCTCCCGTCATCGCCCGCGAGAACAACGTCTCGCTCGTGGCCATCGACGAAGTCTTCTCCCAGTCCGACTTCCTCTCGCTCCACGTCGGCCTCACGCCGCAGACCGAAGGCCTCATCAACCAGCACTCGCTGGCCATCATGAAGAAAGGCATCCGCATCGTCAACTGCGCCCGCGGCGAGCTCATCGTCGATGCTGCCCTCGCCGAAGCCATTCAATCCGGCCACGTCGCCGGAGCCGCGCTCGACGTCTTCCGCCAGGAACCCCTGAAGGATTCCCCCTACTTCGGCATCGATAACGTCCTGCTCTCGCCGCACATCGCCGGCTCCACCGACGAAGCCCAGGAGGCCATCGGCATCCAGCTCGCCAACCAGGTCCGCGACTACCTCAAGCTCGGCGTCGTTCAGAACGCCGTCAACGTAGCATCCCTCTCCGAAGAGGAGTACGCCGAAGTCTCGCCCTACATCGAGATGGCCGCGCGCCTCGGCCAGCTGCTCAGCCACGCCGGCGGCAGCGGCAAC
>DATAVY010000032.1:0-33929 GCA_036267495.1 Edaphobacter sp. | reverse complement strand
GGCGGCCTCGGGAAGGATGCCGGCGTCGGGGGCGTTGGCGGCCTGCTGCTTGATGCTGAGGTCGGCGAAGAAAAGGTGATGGTTGACGATGACGATGTCGGACTCTAGCGCTTTGCGCCGCATGCTGGTGACGAAGCAGCGCTCCCAATCGGGGCAGGTCTGGCCGAGGCAGGCTTCGGTGCGGGCGTCGAGTTTTTGCCAGAGCGGCGAGTTTTCGGGAAGGTCGTCAATCTCGGCGCGGTCGCCGGTTTCGGTGGTCTTCTCCCACTGCGAGATGTGATGGAACTGATCGATCTCTTCGAGGCCATGGAGTAGCGGGTTGTCGCGCAGCGCGTAGAGCTTGTGGCGGCAGAGATAGTTGGCGCGGCCCTTCATATAGCAGACCTTCAGCGGACCGAGGAGGGATTCCAGGAAAGGGACGTCCTTGAAGAAGAGCTGCTCCTGTAGATTTTTGGTGCCGGTGGAGATGATGATGCGCTGCTGGCGCTCGCGGGCGAGACGGAGTGCGGGCAGGAGGTAGGCGAGAGTCTTGCCGGTTCCGGTGCCGGCTTCGACGATGAGGTGGCGTTTTTCTTTGAAGGCGGACTCGATGGCTCGGGCCATCTCGTATTGGCCGCGGCGATGCTCGAAGGCGAGGGTGGACTGGGAGAGGATGCCTCCGGGGGCGAAGAAATCGTGAAGGGATGGCAGGCGATCCGGGGCGGGATTTGAGGCGGGGGAGATCGAGATGGGGGGCGAGGTGGACATCGGTACGAGCTAACCTATGATAGCTGGGCCACTCCCCCTCCCCGGCCAAAGTACCCAAAGTCTTCGAAGAAGATACTTTAGGTCTGGACCTGGCTTGGATTTCGGCGGGACTTGGGTGATGCGCTCTTCGCTTCTTGTGGGTTTCTGGCGGTCGGGTTTGTCAAGTTCAGGTATCCGAGTTTGGCGGATTAGGAGATTGGTTCGTGCGGGCGCGAATACCGACTCATGGCATGAGATGAATGGGCAGGATTGTTCCGCTGCGCGAAGGATGACATTTCTCGGGTGGCGTGGAGAGAACAAGCAACAGCAGATTCCTCCGCTGCGCTGCGGAATGACAAACAAGAGGGCGCGTCCGAACATCGCTCTGCATGCCGGCCCTATCCGAGCATCGCTCGTCGTGCCGGGCTCCCTATAATGGATGATGGCGCCGCGGTGCCGGGAGAAGGCACGATTTTATGGCGCAACGAGACGATAGGAAGCGATTAGGCAAGAAGCACAGGCAGGCCAGCACCCGGCCGAAGAAGGGGCGGGCGCCGAAGTCGACGCCGACGACGGGGGCGGTCGATCCACGGAAGCGGAAGATTCTTTCGACCAAGCGGGCTGCGGTGGACAAAGCTTCGCGGGTGACGAAGCAGTCTCCTGAACGTGAGAGGCGGAAGGCGATTCGGCCGGGCGATGTGCCGAAGAAGCCTGCTGCGACGGCTGGTCCGAAATTTGTGAGGCCGGCGGATGGGATTGTTGGGCGGCAGACGCCACGGTCTGAAAATATTGCCGGGCGCGAGCGGCCCGGCGACAAACGCCGGGATGAAGACGACTGGCGCGATGTGGAATTGCTGGCCTCGCAGATGGTGACCGAGACTGAGAGCGGCGATGCGCGGAAGCTGCCGCTGATTGCGGTGTGCGGGCGGCCGAATGTGGGCAAGAGCACGTTGTTCAACCGGCTGACGGGATCGCGAAGGTCGATTGTTGGGGATGAGCCGGGGATTACGCGCGATCGCATCTATGGCGAGATCGAGTGGATAGGGCAGGGGGCGAGAGTTGTCGACACTGGCGGCGTGGTGCCGGATGACGAGGCGGTGATTCCGGCGGAGATCTTCCGGCAGGCGAAGGTTGGACTGGAGGAGGCCGATGCGATTGTGATGGTGGTGGATGGCCGGACGGAGCTGGCTTCGCCTGATCTGGAGCTGGCGCGGCTGTTGCTGCGCGGCGGGAAGCCGGTGTTTCTGGCGGTCAACAAGATGGACACCGACGCGATGAATGCCGGCGCCGAGAACTTCCGGCGGCTTGGGTTCAGGAATGTGCTGCCGATCTCGGCGGAGCATGGGTCGGGGATCGGCGATCTGCTGGATGCGGTGTTTGAGGTGTTGCCGGAGCCGCCGGAGGTGATCGACGAGCCGGAGGTGATGCTGACCGAGAATGATGAGGCGGAGGAGGATGAGGGTGGTCCCGACTATTCGATTGCCGCGGGCGCTTCCATTGCCGCAGGCGCTTCCATTGCCGCAGGCGCTTCCGATGCCGCGGGCGCTTCTGTTGCGGCAGGCGCGCTCGATCCAGAGGCGAAGCGAGAACGGAGGCTGCGGTCGCATGGCGAGTTTCAGAGCCGCGAGACGAAGATCGCCATTATTGGGCGGCCGAATGTAGGCAAGAGCACGCTGCTGAATGCGCTGACCGGGACTGAGCGGGCGATCGTGTCGCCGATTGCCGGGACGACGCGGGATGCGGTGGATGAGGTTGTCGAGCGGGATGGGCATGCGTTCCGGTTTGTCGATACTGCGGGGATTCGGAGGAAGGGCAAGACCAAACTGATGGCGGAGAAGCTGTCGGTGATTATGGCGCGGAAGCATCTGGAGGCGGCGGACGTCTCGCTGCTGGTGATCGATGCGACGGAGGGCGTGACCGCGCTCGATGCGAACATTGGCGGCTATGCGCATGAGAGCGGCCGCTCGGTGATTATCGTGGTGAACAAGTGGGACCTGATGACGAAGACGGGTAAGGATGGTCTGCGGCTGTTTGACGCTAAACCACCGGCGAACCAGAAGCTCTATGAGCAGGAGGTTCGCGACAAGCTGAAGTACCTGGACTATGCTCCGCTGCTGTTTATCTCGGCTGTGGATGGAAAGAACGTGGAGCAGGTGTTCAAGAAGGTGGAGCTGGTGGCGCGGGAGCGAAGGAAGCGCGTGACGACCGGACAGATGAACCGGTTTCTGGAGCGGGTGGACTTCCAGAAGGCGAGCGTGCCGATGAACAAGCGGGTGCGGATTTACTACATGACGCAGGCCGCGGTCGCTCCGCCGACGTTTGTGCTGTTCACCGATAAGGACGTGAAGCTGCACTTCAGCTTTGAGCGATTTTTGGCTAACCAGATTCGGGAGAGCTTTGGATTTATCGGAAGTCCGATCTGGTTCAAGGTGAGGGCGCGGAACAAGAAAAAAGAAGCGTGATGCGGTGGCGCGGAGTTCATGAGAATGCGGGCGCAGGTGGAACGTCGGGAGGAAGCGGCTCGGCACGGATGAGGGCGGGAGGCGGAGGGTCGAGAAGACTGCCCAGAAGAGGGTATCGGCCAGCGAGGAAGTACATGGCGTATGCCTGAAAGAAGATGTAGACGCAGCCCATCACAAGAAGGCCGATGTAGAAGAGGAATGCGACAAAGATCAAACCCAAGACGATGGCTCCGGCTGCCATAAGCATGTGTCCGAGGACGCCTGACGAACGAAATAGATACCATCCCAGAAATGCCAGCAGGCCAAGAGGAATAGCGGCGACAATCTCGCAAACGATGATCGCGATCTCCGTGGCTATGGCCGCGACAATTGCAAGCAGAACTTTGAACGCAACGAAGGCGAGCATCTGCACCGGTTCGGTTTTGATTAATTGAAGAAATCGGTCGAGAGCGTCGGAGAGAGTTGCGTCTTCGAGGGCGATCGAGGGCAGAACGAAGTCGCTTAACAGCGAAGAAAGAAGCATGAGAGCAAACAGGGGAAGCAGAATGCAGGCGTAAAGCAGAAGGAGACTGCCGAGCATCTGGGGCGATGGCGGCTGACCTGGGTGGACGGGGAGATTTGCCAGAAGAGACCGGGAGAAGAAGACGATCGGAACTGCAAAGAGAATGCAGGCAGCCAGGCTGAGGACGAGTTTCAGACCAAGCCATCGCCAGCTCGGCGCGCCGTACCTTGCCCATAGGGGAGCGACCATCTCCTTTCTCTCGAGGACCAGGGCGAAGAGGACGAACTGCAGCCTCGACCCGAGGTAGAAGAACAGGAACATAACCAGGCTGAAGAAGATTGCAAAGACAGACGCGAAGAGCCAGGAAAAGGCTCCGAAGGCGCCACCGTCGTGTGCAGGAGTCAAGAGAATGGCTAGAGGCGTGGGGATAAAGAAGAGTCCCATGACGCTCAAATAAGCGGTGGCGGCAAGCTTCCATGACCTGCCGAGACGAAAGGGTTGGAAGAGGATTGCCTTGGTACGATCGACGGCTGGGCCGACGGCTTCGCTTGCTGACAGAACTCTCATAGGGTGTTGCCTGAGAGTATCGCAGCTTCAGCCGAACGAACAGAAAATTGTTTGCAGCGACCCACGCGGGCGACAGGGCCGCAGCGGATGTGAAGTTTTCTTTCGCGAATCTTTTCGGTAGTCTTCTTCGAGGTGGCGCTCGGTTTATAGGCCGGCGGGCACCGGGGCGGGAGCGACTCCGTTCTTCTTGGCGATCTGGTTGATCATTTCGAGATGCTCCTGGATGACCTGGGCACCCTGTTCGACGGCGCTCTTGAAGGCGGGGTAGCCGGTGGTTTTTATCTCGGCGCGGAACTCCTCGAGATCCTTGTGGTGGTCCTCGACCATGGCTTTGATGTAGGCCTTGTCGAAAGCAGCTCCGGAGAGGACGTCGAGCTTCAACTTCTTCGCCTCGGTGGCGGCGGAGGGATGAGAGGGGGGCTGGAGGCCGGCCTCGTTGGCGAACGGCTTCATATTGTTCATCAGCGTGGTGTGGTCCTGAACCATCTTCTGAGCGAAGTTCTTCACGTCTTCATTGCTGGATTTCTGGAGGGCAAGCTGGGCCAGGTCGATCTCGTCGACGTTGCCCTGGTTGGCCTTTTCGAGGAACGTGGTGTCCTGATGGGCGGTGCTTTGCTGAGTTCGCGCGGGCGTGTTGGTTTTGGCGATTGCAGGCGCTGATGCGGCGACTGCTACGAATGCGAGCATGGCAGGAAAGGCTGCGAGTTTCATCTCTCTACCTCGTTTGAAGTTGAATTTTCAGCGGCCGTTCGCGAGGCTGCCGGGATTCTCCGGTCGCGGAGCCGGAATGGCTCGCAGATTAATGGAGACGCGTGGAGAGTCCCTGGAGGTTGTCTGCGCAGCCTTGCAGCCAATCGTTCCAGGCGGCGAGGGCTCGGTCGCACTGGATGCGGTGGCGTTCTTTTTTGTCGCGGATTTTTTTGCGGAGGTCTTCTTCGAGGGGCGGAAGGAGGTCGAAGGTGATGTTGGCGGGCTGGAATTTTTTTGTGTCGCAGTGAGTGATGTAGTGGGTGAGGCTGCCGTTGGCGCTAAGGCGCGGGGCGGGCTGCGGGGTGCGGCCATGGGCGAGGGCGGCGGCGTAGATGCCGGCGAGCATGCCGGAGGCGATGGATTCGGTGTAGCCTTCGACGCCGGAGAGCTGGCCGGCGATCATGATGCCGGGGTGGGCTTTGAGCTGGAGGGTTTCGGTGAGGAGCGAAGGCGCGTGGATGTAGGTGTTGCGGTGGATCTGGCCGTAGCGGAGGAAAGTTGCGTTTTCGAGGCCGGGGATGAGGCGGAGGACGCGCTGCTGCTCGCCGAACTTGAGGTGGTTCTGGAAGCCGACGAGATTGTAACTGTCGGCGCGGAGGTTTTCCTGGCGGAGCTGGACGACGGCGTAGGGCCAGCGGCCGGTTTTTGGGTCGGTGAGGCCGACGGGCTTCATGGGGCCGAAGCGGAGAGTGTCGCGGCCGCGGCGGGCGGTCTCTTCGATGGGGAGACAGCCTTCGAAGTACTGGAGAGGTGGGTTGGTAGTTGCAGGTTGCAGGTTGTTAGTCGGAGAAGCAGATCCCTCCGCTTCGCTGCGGGATGACAACAAATGCGAGGCAACAGTTGGGATTTGTTCCCAGGATTTGGCGGGGACGGCTTCGGCGGTGGTGAGGGCTTCGAGGAAGCGGTCGTACTCTTCTCTGGTGAAGGGGCAGTTGATGTAGTCGGCGGTGCCCTTGTCGTAGCGGGCGGCGAAGTAGACCTTGGACATGTCGATGGTGGAGGCGTCGACGATGGGGGAGATGGAGTCGTAGAAGGCGAGGTGGTGGGAGCCGGTGAGGCGTTGGAGTTCGGCGGCTAAAGCCGGGCTGGTGAGGGGACCGCTGGCGAGGATGGTGATGGTGGCTTGATCAGGGAACTGCGGGTCGTCTTCGTTGAGCGTGGTGACTTCCTCGCGGTGGATGGTGATGCGCGGGTTCGGCCCAGTTGTGTAGGCTTCGATGCGGGCGGCGACGCGTTTGGAGAATTCGACGCGATCGACGGCGAGGGCGTGGCCGGCGGGAACGGCGGTGGCGTCGGCTTCGGCGAGGAGGATGGAGCCGGCGCGGCGCATCTCCTGCTTGAGGAGCCAGGGGGCGGTGTTTTCGGATTCGGATTTGAGGGAGTTGGAGCAGACGAGCTCGGCGAAGTCGGCGGTCTGGTGGGGTTCAGTGGAGCGGGTTGGGCGCATCTCAAATAAATCGACTTGGCAGCCTCTTTTTGCGGCCTGGAGGGCGGCTTCAGGGCCGGCTAGGCCGCCGCCGATAATCTTGATGCGCCTGGTTGCCATGCCTCCCCTCCTCCCCTTATTCCGCCAAAGTCCTAGAAATAAGAGACTTAGGTCCGGACTTGACGTGCAAGTTCTTGATTCCAGGTGCAGATTCGCGCAAAGTCTTCCATCCATGGGATTTAGCTACGAAATCGCAGGGTTCTATGGATCAGTTTTCGGTCTTGCCACCTTCTTCTATTATAAGGGGTGCGTCAAGCCCTCGGGGCTCTGGTCAGGCGGCCTGATGTGCGAAATTTCCGTTAACCAGGCTTGTCGGGAACTTTCAGCCGAGGTCTGTGGCAGGATATTTGTGCCACTGTATTGTGGAGGATCGGGATGCGCGAATGCCTCAAGTTGCCTCTTTGTACAGCTGCGCTTTTACTCACTCTTCGTGCTCCCGCGCAGATCGATTCCGCGCCGCATACGACCCAGTTTGTCACGGTCGAACAGAGCGTGCGGCTAGAGGTCGTCGATTGGGGCGGTTCCGGCAGCCCCCTTATCTTCCTGGCGGGAGCCGGAGACTCCGCCCATCGCTTTGATCGCTTTGCTCCACAATTCACGAAGCAGCATCACGTCTACGGGATCACTCGAAGAGGAACTGGCCCATCCAGCAGCCCTGCGCCGGCGAACGGAAATTACACTGCGGACCATCTCGGGGATGATGTGCTTGCCGTAATGAAGGCGCTGCATATCGAGCGTCCGGTGCTGGTGGGGCATTCGATTGCAGGGCAGGAATTGAGCTCCATCGGCAGCCGGTTCCCGCAAAAAGTTTCGGGGCTCATCTATCTCGATGGCGCGACCGGCTTCGCACTCTACGATCCGGCGCACCCGCTGTTAGCGGTCGAGATGAACGACATCAAGAGGCGAATCGATGAGATCGAGGCCGGTGGCGTGGATGAGAAAAAGAAGCTGCTGGAACTTGAAACCGCCGTCGCGAGTTTCGAGACCGTACTTCATCAGACCAATCTCGAGATCGAGAATATGCCGCCGCTACCTCCGCGAACCCCTATTGGAGCCGCACTGAACTTCGGAATGCAAAAGTACACGAGCATCCCTGTTCCTGTGCTCGCTATCTATGCCTGCCCACATAACTGGGATCGTCTGCCGGACGATCAGTCCGGCCGTAAAGCTTCCCTCATCACAGACGACAAGGTGCGATGCACTGAGTGGATAGATAACTTCCGCCGCGGCGTGCCGACTGCGCGCATCGTCATTATCCCAAACACGGATCACTATGTGTATATCAGCAACGAAGCGCAGGTCGCCGCCGAGATAAACGCGTTTCTTGCAACCCTTCCTTGAGTAAGGACGATCCCTTGTCGATCAGAAGGTCGGGCACCCGGCGGACTGTATGGAATGCGAGCGCCACCGGCAGCTCTAACCCAGGAATCAGACCTCTTCAGCTCAAAAGTTTAGGGAACCTTCACGGCAGTGTTGGCGTATTAGTGTGCGGGCGCTGCCACTTACGCGCCCATGGCGAGGGACGTGATGCTTTGCCTGATTCTTCTGGTTCTCTTGTTGAGCCGCCGTTGCTGGTGCGGGTACCGAAGCTATCCCTACTACTACGGACCTTATCCTTACCCGTACCCGTATTCGTATGGATCGTACTCTCCTTACGATCCCTATTGGCGGGCGCGGCATTACGGATATTGGTACGGACACCGCGGTTGCTACTGGTAGTCGCGGATAAGTTGCAGGATGACGTGACAACTCCTCCCACCTTGGCGACGATAAGACTGTCGCGAAGATGGGGCACCCGGATTATTGGCTGGCTGAATATCTAGTCACGGGCCTGATCAGGTATCGGCTTTCGTTGAGATGGCGGTGGAGGCTGGCGAGATGGAAGAGGTATTGATTGAATCCTGCGGCCATGAGCTTCATGATTTTTTCTCTTTTGCCGACTGCCGCCATGAGATAGCATTCGCGTCCCATGTGGGAGTAGAACTCGATGTTGTGGCGATTCCGGTTCTGGTTCTGGAAGAAGCCGGCGTAGAGCAGGATGTGGGCGCCGGCTGACTCCATCCAGAGAGGGTTTCTGGCGCTGGTGAGTTGCCGCATCATGAGCTCGGCGATCTGGGTGAGGTCGGCGAACTGGCGGAACTCCTGATCGCCTGGTTTGTACTCTTCGGAGAGGATCGCGAGGCGATCGACCGACTGCAGGCAGAAGTGGCCGAGCAGGCTGGCGAGATAGACGCCGGTGGAGTCGCGGATCTGGGACCACTCTTGAGTGCCTATGGCGTCGTGAAGATGGGAGGCCCAGAAGTTGAGCGCTCGTTCGTCGGTGACGCCGTAGAGCTCCTCAAAGTCATTCGTACACGCCATAGGCATACCCCGGCAGTGGGTTTCACAACGATGCGCCTATTGTTATCCCGTAGCTCCGCCGCGCGGGAAGGTTAAAATCGCCGGACGCATCCAACTGGGTACCAGGTGCAGCATTTCCTCTATTCTCGGACCGGCGGAATGAAGAAGCCCCGGGCAGGCCGGGGCTTTTGCGTCTTCAAATCAGATGTTCGGGTTCATGCTGGTTCCGTCGGAGCCATGGATTTTTACCAGCTTGTTGTAGATGCCGAGGATGAGAAAGGGTGCGGCCCACTGGCCGACGAAGAGGGACTCGTGCTTCTTCTGGGCGGCCTGCAGGGCTAGTGACGCGGCCATGGAACCCAGCGCGAGGGCGAGATAGACGCTGGAGGGAACGTGGGCGGTGAATTTTTCGATGGAGGCTGTGATCTGGTCTTCCTGGGCCTCGCCTTTTGCTACGCGGTAGTCGGTCATAAAAGAGAATCTCCGTGGCGGGGTTGCCGCATTGCTTTGAGAGATGCGAGCAGAGGAGAGATGGGGAGAGGAAGAATTTTTCCGGTTTTTGCATTGTCAACAGCGGCAGGGGTGGGTTTGATGGGATGAAGACGAATCAGAACCAGCGCAATCTGCGGAGGATGTAGAGGAGGATGACGGTGGAGAGGGCGGTGAGGCCTGCGATCCATTCGGCTCCGTAGGGAGAGTCCTGGAAGGGAAGGCCTTTGAGGTTCATGCCGTAGATGCCGGAGATACAGAGCGCGGGCAGGGCGATGGTGCCGAGGACGGTAAGGACCTTCATGACTTCGTTGGTGCGATTGGCGACGGAGGAGAGATAGATGTCGAGGGTGTTGTTGAGGAGATCGCGCTGGGTTTCTACGGAGTCGAGGAGGCGGGCGATGTGGTCGTAGGTGTCGCGGACGTAGGGCTGTTGGCCGGTATCGATGATGGTGTTGGGATCGCGCTGGAGATGGAGCGAGGCGTCGCGGGTGTTGACGAGGACGCGGCGGAGATCGATGAGCTCGCGCTTGATGGCAAAGATGGATTGAAGAATTTCTGGTGAGGGGTTGTCGAAGACTTTGTCTTCGAGCTGGTCGATGCGGTCGTCGAAGTGATCGATGGCGGGAAAGTAGAGATCGACGATGGTATCGAGGATGAGATAGAGGAGCTTGCCGGGGTGTTCGTCGTCTCCGTCGCGGCGGGCGCGGTCGAGGGCCTGCTGGGTGGTGGGGCAGGCGGGATCGGAGATGGTGATGAGGAAATCTTTGCCGGCGAAGATATCGATAGGGGAGAAGGCAGGCATCTGCTCGCCGGCACTGCCGGGATTGGGGATGAGGCGGACGGGTTTGAAGACGGCGAAGGTGTAGTGAGGAGCGGTGTCGACTTTGACGCTTTCGTCTTCGTTGCGGGCGTCTTCGATGTGGAGGGGGTGGAGGTTGTACTGGCGGGCGAGGTCGTCGAGTTTGGGGTCGTTGGCGTTGTCGAGTTGATACCAGGGCATGGGCGGTTCCTATGGTCTGCTCGGGGTTTATGATTCGTGGTTACTGCTGTCAGTCGCAGTTTCGACTGGATCGCGGTCTTCGACCCAGCGCAGGTCGCAGCTGTTGCAATGCCATGACTCAGAACCGCGAGGGAGTGGGAGCGAGAAAAGGTAGAGCGACGCGAGAGCAGCCTTGCGGCCTTGACGCTCCCAAGTGATATCAGTCGAGGTGCAACGCGGACAACGAGGCTGGATGAAGCCAGGCTGGTCGGGGATGGAGATTTCGTTCGGAATCGGTTGCGAAAGGATCGCTTCGGCTGCTTCAACGTCCTCGACGGCAACCTGGAGGCGGATGCCTCCGATAAAGTTCGAGACTTGCCAGTCGAGACGGACGAGGTTTTCGTCTTTGAGGAAACAGTAGATGCCAGCGGACTCGATTACGGCACGGGCGACGAGAGCTTCGGAGAGATCGCGATAGCGGCGAATGGTGACGAGTTCGCGAAATTCGGATGAACCGTCAACCAGGGTCGGGGGTACGTCAAATTTGAGATTGCGTGAAGCGAACTCGGCGGCTAGCGCGTATCGAGCTTCGGGGATGAGGGAATGCCAGTCTGCGAGAAGATCTTGCAACTCCAGCTCAGACATTGGCCGATAGAGGTCGGCAAACGTTGGTTCAGGATCTCGATGGAAGAGGTTCGCCACGCTCGCGATGGTAGCAGAAGAGCATTTGTTAGCCTTTGCCCTCTTCGATGTGGGTGATTTCGCCGTCGCGCATGTGGAGGATGCGGTCGGCGATCTGGGCGGCCTCGGGGTTATGGGTGATCATGAGGACGGTCTGGTTGAGCTCGCGGCTGGATTGGCGGAGCATGTTGAGGACAGCTTCGGAGTTCCTGGTGTCGAGATTGCCGGTGGGCTCGTCGGCCAGAACGATGGCGGGCCGGTTGATGAGAGCGCGGGCGATGGCGACGCGCTGCTGCTCGCCTCCCGACAACTCGTTTGGCCGGTGTTCGAGGCGCCCCTGGATGCCGAGCATGTCGGTGAGGTGATCGAGGAGCGGCTTGTCGAGTTCCTTTTTTGTGTGGGTGCCGAGGTTGGAGATGTCGTGGGAGATTTCGATGTTGCCCATGGCGGAGAGGGTGGGGAGCAGGTTGAAGCGCTGGAAGATGAAGCCGATTTTGGCGCGGCGCATTCTGGTGCGCTCGGCGTCGGAGAGTCTGGCGAAGTCGGTGCCATCGATGAGGACTGAGCCGGTGGTGGCGTTGGTGAGGCCGCCGAGGATATAGAAGAGGGTGGATTTGCCGGAGCCGGAGGGGCCGACGATGGCGACAAACTCGCCGGGGGCGACTGCGAAGTTGACGTTGCGGAGGGCCTGAACTTCGAGTTTGCCGGAGCGGTAGGTCTTGCCGAGATCGCGGGCAACGATGATGGGCGGGTTGGCGGGGTCCGGATTGGCCGAAGAAGGCAACGTGGAAGAATGAGAGGACATGTAGTACGTCAAGTCTATCGTGAATGGGGTGGGAATGAAGGTTGCGGAGCTTCTACTGCTGGGGCTGGCGGGTTGGACGGCGATCGGCGTTCTGGGAGTGACTGTAAGGTTGTGGCGCGGAGAGACGCGGCGGGCGCGGCGCGGGGTGGCGTCGCTCGCGGCAGTCTGGGTGATGTATCTGAGCGTGCTGGCGGGGGTTTCGCTGAGACAGAAGCAAAAGGTGGTGGCGATGGGGGAGCCGCAATGCTTCGATGAGATGTGTTTTACGGTGACTGAAGCGGAGGAGGTGCCGGGGTTTTTGATTCGGGATGGGCGGCGGCTGATTCGGGTGCGAGTACGGGTAGTGAATCGAGGGAGAAAGGCGCAGAGCGAGGGGTTGATCTGGGCTTACCTGGTGGATGCGCAGGGGCGGCGGTGGAAGGAATCGCCAGGGGTGAATGGCGTAGGGCTGACGGCGAGGGCGGCAGGAGGGGGAGCGATGGTGAGTGAGCCGGTTTTTAAAGTGGCGGCGGATGCGACGGGACTGGGGCTGGTCTTGACGCATGGGCGATGGCAGCCGGGGGTGCTGGTGATTGGAGATTCGGACAGCTGGCTGCATCGGCGGACTGTGGTGAAGCTGGAACTGTGAGGGTATGGTAAAAATTGCCGGAGATGGCTGCAAGTTGCTGTAAACGGGTGTTTACAACGGCGACTTTCGACACAAATTTTTCCCTTAAAAATTGCAAAAGGGTGCATAGGGAAACCATGCCTTGCGATGATTCCCTAGGAATTGACGGAGAATCGTTTGGAACGTTGATTGCACTCCAGATCGTCGTCAGAAGTTCAGGACTTCGCGACATGGGCTCCTAACCATACCTGCGCGTGAAGGGTCACGCAAAAGATGCAGGGCTGACAGTCATTAGTATGCTGGGCTTCACATCCATCTGGATTTGAAATGCGATCGACATGAACGGAGTCATCGCGTGTATCACTCCTACTCCCGTTGCTCCATTGCGCTGAATCTTTTTTCAGCCTGAGTTGAAGCCCTAAATCGAACAGATCGGCGATGCATCCCCGTGCGCCTTGCATTCAAGGAGACTGCGGATCCGTGCGTCAAGACTGACCAATATGCAGCTGAGTTTCGCTGCGTAAACGGTCGTGCTCGTTTACCAAGCCTTATGGAGTCAAAGATGAACAAAATTGTATGCAGCCTTGTTACCGCTTCGGTTCTGGTTAGCGGCGCCGCCTATGGCCAGAGCAAACCAAAAGTAAATCATGATAAGCAGCCGCTGCGTGACAGCCAAATGGATAAGGTCACGGCAGCCGGCGAAGAGAACTCTTCGATCGCGGCCAATAATTCGACCGTTACGGAGAACAATACGGGTGCGGTGAATCTCTCTGGAACCGCACTGATGGGTGCCAGCGGGGTCAACATCGTGAACTCGACTGACGCTCTTGTTGGCAACGGAGTGAACGTCTACGACGCCAGCCTGACGGCGGACGCCAAGGGTACGGGGACCGATGTTAAGCAGAAGAACAGCGTATCGCAGGACAGCTCATCGTCGGCCTCGCTCAGCGGCTACCATCGCGGAACCAACAGCCAGCTGACAGTGAACAAGAGCTCGAATGTGACGGCGTCGAATACCGATTCATCGAGCGTCAATGCTTCGCTGAATCACTCTGCAAGCAATACGTCGTCGTTTACCAACGACAACTCGAAGACCGATAGCTCTACGGACAGCTTCGCTGCAAGCAAGAGCAACATGCAGCAGGCCAGCGCGAGCAAGACGGCTGCGGTGAACCAGTCGGCGTCAGCATCTGCCAACTCGAGCAGGTCGAGCGGGACGACGAACGCCTTTGCCAACAGTGCGAACGAAAACAGCGCGGTAACCAACGCCGCGGCTGAGAACTCCAGCCGGTCGGGTGCAACGACGAACAACTTCGCGAACAGCGGAGCGGTGACGGCGAGCAGCTCGAACTCGGCGGCTGCAACTCTGGCCGCTTCGGCAAACCACACGAGCGCGAACAACAACACGTCGGCCTCGAACGGAACGACTAACTTTGCTGCGGCTGGCAAGAAGGGCACAGCGACCAACACCGGCAATTCGGCCTTCAACAACACATCGTCGAGCGGCGGAAGCACCTCTGGCGGAAGCGGCACGGCGTCGAACACCACCAGTGCGTCCAAGGGCGCAGTGGCGGGCAACTCCACCACCAATGCATCACACACCGGCACAAGTTCCTCGAGCGGAGCGGCAGCGTTGAATGCCAGCGCCAATCTCTCTTCGAGCAAGAACCTGTCGGCGAACACAGCGACAACCGATAACTTCGCGACCAATGCAACGGCTGCGCAGGCGGCAAGCGACAACTTCGCAGCCAACCAGGCGGCGGCGCGGTCGACGACCGACAACTTCGCAACCAATGCTTCGTCCTCGAGGGCCTCTCAGGAAGCGGAATCCGCTTCTGCGAGCAAGTCTTCGATGGTCGCAGAGTCTTCGAGCAACACGTCCAGCGTGAACGCCGCATCGTCCAACAACTTTGCGTCGGTTCACAATACCAGCGCGTCGGATAGCTCCACGACCAGCACGGTTGCAAGCCTCGTGGCCAGCAAGTCGGACTCGAACTCACTCAGCGCGGTCAAGAACACCTCCGTGGTGAAGAACGTTGAGGGAGCAGTCAGCTTCGATGATGCTACCGCTAAGAACATCGCCGTCGATGGATCGACCATCAGCGACACCAACAACTACAGCATCACGCTTGCGGGTTCGGCAGAACAGAACGCAACGGCGTTGAACATCGTGAACGCGGCCGGCGGCATGGTTGCGAATGGGCTGAACATCGCTCACTCGACCAACATCAATGCTATGCCGACCCTTACCCAGACCAACAGCATCTCGCAGGTTCGCTAAAGACGGTAGCGGGGAGGCATCTGCGAAAGGTGTCCTCCCTGCACTTCTTCTACAGCTTCAAGGAGGATTTATGCGCTGTCTTTATGTAGTTGCGAGTCTTGCCCTGCTGATTCCTGCAGGCATGGCTCAAAGCGCTGCCAAACCGAAACCACAACCGTTGAGCGATGCTGCCATGGATCGCGTGACGGCGGGAGGCATCACTGCGGGTCTGTCGAATGGAGTCATTAAGTTTCAAGGATCAGTTCCGACAAAAAACGGGCTGGTTACAGGAGCAGGCACGCTGTCGGTCCTGACCGGACCGCTGGCCGGAACTACTCAAAACCAGAGCACGCTGACGTTGAATGGCGGAGCGCAACAAAACCTGAGCTCGCTGGTCAACATCAACGCTGTGAACTCGAACATCAATGTACTGCTGAACCTGAACGTCAATATCAACTCGACGGTCGGGACGATCACGCAGTCCAACCTGAATGGGAAGCACTGATGCACTTGCATAAACCAATGCTTGCAATGGGACTGGCTATTGGATTGGCCGGTCCTCTTCTCTTCCCTGCACACGCGCTTGCCCAGAAAACGGGAGAGGCGGCGTGGGTGCAGGGAAGCAAGAATATCCGGACATTGAAAGACATTCGCGGCGAGGGTGTGACGCGGCAGAAGTGGGACATGAGCTGCGGCGCGGCGGCACTGAGTACGGTTTTGACGTATGACTTCAAGGACCCGACGCCGGAGACGGCAATCGTGGTGTGGATTCTGCATCGGGTCGATCCGATCCGGGTGCGGGCACGCGGCGGATTCTCGCTGCTTGACCTGAAGCACTTTGCGGAAGCTCGCGGATACTCCGCCGAGGGTTTTAGCGGGATGACGATGGAAGATCTGGTGCAGGAGCGATCTTCGGTGATTACGCCGATCCATACGAAGGGTGTCGATCATTTTGTCGTAGTGAAGAGCATTGTCGACGGTCACGTCTTCCTGGCCGATCCGGCGTTCGGGAATACGACGATGCGAGTCGATCAGTTTGAAAAGTTGTGGAAGAGCGGGATTGTGTTTGTCGTCCATCCGCCGGATGTGCGGATGATCGGCGAGCGAAATATTTCCATTGCGTCGCGGACAGTGCCTGACGAGACGCTTATCACACGCAAGATCGGGGTTGTGGCTCCGAGCAACTATTTGTACTAGAGGGAAAGGCGGGCTCGATGTTGCGGCGAAGATTGTTGGGAGGCGTTCTTATAGTGTTGGTCTGTGGAGGGGCCGCGGAGGCGCAGCAGGCTACGGGGGCTAAGCCCGCGCAAGCACAGGCATCGTCGAGGGACTCGGTGGATGTGAAGCTGCAGGAGGCGCTGCGGGAGCGGGATGCGATTATCCGCAACCTGCTGGAGCGGGTGGATGAGCTGGAGTGGAGGGTGAATGGGGGCTTCACCAGCGCCGCCAAACTCGACGAGCGGCCTGTGATTACCGCAGCCGCGAACAGCCGCATCATCAACTCGCTGACCTCGACCAACACGGTGGTATCGACCGCGACCTATGATGCCACGGAGCGCCAGGCGACCGAGGCTCTGGATCAGGCTCTGATCGTTCGCGGGGGGTTGCTGCTGCCTTCGGGAACCATGGAGGTCGACAATACTGTGTCGTATTTCAGCGCGTCTTCGGATCACGTGACGATCAATGGATTCGCGTTGCTTCCGGTGCTGGTGGTGGGCGATATCGCATCGCAGCGGACGCGCCAGGACTACCTGTTGCCGACGTTCACGACGCGTCTGGGGTTGCCGCACAAACTTCAAATGGAATTTTCGGTTCCGTATGGCTACGAGTTGATCCGGTCGGTGGACGCGACCGGCACACAGACGTCGAAGAGCAACTTCGGGCTGGGGGATATTTCGGCCGGAATATCGCGGACTCTGACGAACGAGCATGGACGATTGCCGGACCTATTGGCGAATGTTCGGTACAAATCGACGACGGGACAGGATTCCTTCAGCCTGACCAGCAGCGAGGTCGCCCTGGGAACTGGATTCAATGCGATTCAGGGAAACCTGACCATGGCGAAGTCGAGCGACCCGGTGGTGTTCTTCGGCAATCTCTCGTACACGGCGAACCTGCCGGCGAAGCATACGATTTCGGCGAACGATCCTACGAATCCCAATGCGACGACGATAGGAAGTTTCAATCCTGGCAGCGCGGCGGGGTTTCAGGTTGGATCGATCCTGGCGTTGAACCCCGAGGTTTCGATGACGGTGGGGTGGGACCAGCGTTTTACCCGCGCCACCCAGCTGAATGGAACGGATATTCCTGCATCGTATCTGGTGGAGGGGACGCTGCGGCTGGGTACCAGCTATGTGTACGCGCCGGGGCGAACGCTGGACCTGAGCTTCGGGGTGGGGCTGACTCCGGATACGCCGAACCTGCAGTTCTCCGTCGGGCTACCACTGCGAAGGAGCCTGTGGGGGGAGAAGCCGCCGAAGCTGGCGAAGGTGCACTAACGTTCCGATCGACGGCAGGCGCGGTTCTGTTTCATGCGGGCGGCCTGGTGAAGACGGAGTGGAGAGTGGCGTCTTCGAGGAAGCTGATCTCGAGCCGGATAGCGACGACCTGGCCGAGGTCGGAGGGAGCGGCGAGATTTTTGCGGCAGGTGCAGAGATGGGCCAGACCGAGATGCCCGGCGCGGGTGAGTTCCAGGCCTGAGGCGAGGATCGAAGCGTAGAGGTCGACTACGGCGCGAAGCTGGATCTCCAGGCGGAACTCCATGGTGGTTGGAGAGAGCGTCTTGCGGTCGAGAATCCAGCCGCCGCAGTCCGCGAAGGCGATGGCGAGGGTGGGAAGAAGGCCATGACGCTCTTCGTAGCTGAAGCCCTGGATGTCGAGCGATTGCATGAGTGATGGGCCTCGATGGCGCAGGATGGTTGCCATTAGGGTGTTCATCGGAGAATGGGGGCCGGGCGTGAGTGGGCAGGCGGGTACTGTGGTCATGTGACGGAATTTCGGTGCTGCAATGACTCTCTGTGGCGGTTGGTGTAGGCGATTGCGGTGAAGTGTAAGAGGATGGTGACTACGAGGTTCGGTATGGTGCTGGGGCTGGGGACGGATCTGATCGAGACGGAGCGAGTCGAGGCCAGTATCAATCGGTTCGGCGACAGATTTCTTGAGCGGATATTTTCCCCGGGAGAGATTGCGTATTGCAGGCGGAAGAAGAACGCGGCGGAGAGCTTTGCGGCGCGGTTTGCGGCAAAGGAGGCCGGGGCAAAGGCTCTGGGGACGGGAATCAGCCGCGGAGTGACCTGGAAGGAGTTTGAGGTAAAGCGGGAGGCGAGTGGGCGGCCTTCGCTGCATCTGAGCGGACGGGCGGCGGAGTTGGCCGGGGCTATGGGGGTGAAGAGAATTCAGTTGAGTCTGACGCATAGCCGGGAGTTCGCCCTCGCCGTGGTGGTGGTGGAGGATTGAGGGATAGTTGAAACCATTGGCGGGATGCCCGCATCTATTGAAGATAAAAGCACTTTTGGCCCGACTGCAGGGACATCTGATTTCGTGGCGGGAGGGTTGGAAGGGTAATGTATCCTCTCAGTTACCGGCACCTGGCTTGTGTCGAAGGTCGACAGCGGTGATGAACCGCTGTGTTACGGAATTTTTGTGGTCTTAAAGGAGAGCTATGCCCAGCCAGCACGAGGTGCGATGGTCGCAGTTGAAGGTGGGCGTCATCGTATTGATATCGACCATCATCCTGGTGACGCTGCTGTTTCTGATGACGAGTTCGTCGGGGCTGGGAATTCTGTCGCACAAGCTGACGGTAGTGACGTACTTCGAGAATTCGGCCGGGCTGAAGACAGGCGCCGCGGTGAATCTTGAGGGGGTGACGATTGGCACGGTGAAGACGGTGACGATCGACAATTCGCCGGAACGCAAGCTGACGCCGGTGAAGGTCGTGATGAAACTGGACGATAAGTATGGGGCCAATCTGAAGAAAGACTCGAAGGCTTCGCTGTCGACGGTTGGGGTGCTGGGCGATACGGTAGTAGATATCAACAGCCAGTTTGCGGTGGGGCCGAAGCTGCAGGATGGCGACGTGCTGAAGACAACGGAGACACCGAGCCTGACGGACGTGGTGAAGGCCAGCCAAGGCACGATCGAGAGCCTGAATGTGATCCTGGCGAAGATGAATGTGATCGTCGATAACCTGGAGACGGGCAAGGGATCGATCGGGCAGTTGATCAATAATCCGGAGCTCTACAACAAGGCGAATAAGACGGTAGACGAGCTGCTGACGCTGGAAAAGAATTTGAACGCGGGGCGCGGCTCGATCGGCAAGCTGATGACCGACGACACGCTGTACAACCGGCTGAACGGCACGGCCGACAAGTTGGAGAGCATCGCGAACTCAGTGAGTTCGGGCAAGGGAACGGCTGGGATGCTTTTGAAGGACGATTCCCTGTACAAGAACCTGAACTCTACGCTGGCGCATGCAAATTCGATCATGGCGGATGCAGATGCGGGCAAGGGCGGGCTGGGGTTGATGCTGAAGGACCCGAAGTTCCGGCAGGATTTGAGCCATACGCTGACGCAGGTGAATGAGCTGGTGTCCGGCATCAATGAGGGGCGGGGGACGCTGGGCAAGCTGGCGACTGACGATTCGGTGCATACGAACCTGAACAAACTGCTGACGGCGAGCACGGACCTGGTGACGACGATCCGGAGCGATCCGAAGAAGTATCTGACGATCCATTTGAAGATTTTTTAGACGCCGAGTTTCAGGAACGGGGAGAGCGATTGCGGCGGGTTCGGGCTTCGGCCTGACCCGCTTTTTTGCATTGGCCGACGCAGGAAACTTTGTGATACGGTGTTTCGTCTTCGTAATATCTCAAATATCTTCGCGTCGGGTTTTGCGGGTTCACGAACTCGCTTCGCGAAAATGGATGTTCTACCACGGTATTTTTTTCGAGGAGAGTCATGATAGTCAAGTCGCTAGCTAGTTTTCTCGTGTTGTCGGCAGGCGTGTGCCTGGGGCAGTCTTTGGTTGGAGCAGATACGCCGAGCGGACCGACCGCGGAGCCGAAGAAGCCGATCATCTTCGACGTTTCCGCGATCGACAAGACGGCGGACCCATGTGTGGACTTCTATCAATATGCCTGCGGGAACTGGCTGAAGAGCAATCCAATTCCGGCCGACCAGGCGCGGTGGAGCCGGTTTAATGAACTGGCGGAGCGGAACAACTATCTGCTGTACGAAGAGCTGAAGACGGCGGCGGCCGCTCCCAAGACACCGCTGCAGAAGAAATATGGCGACTACTTTGCAGCCTGCATGAATGAAGACCTGGCGGACAAGCTGGGCGCGAAGCCGATAGAACCCGCGATGAAGGCGATCGCGTCGTTGCAGGACAAGAAGCAGCTGGGCGCGACGGTCGCGCAACTGCAGAACCAGTATGCGGTAGGGACGTTCTTTCAGCTTGGCGTGCAGCAGGACCAGAAAGACTCGACGAGCCAGATTGTGAATGCAGGCCAGGGCGGGATCACGCTGCCGGACCGCTCGTATTATCTCGACGAAGGGGCGCGGAGCCAGAAGATTCGCGAGCAGTATGTCGATCACCTGACGAAGATGTTTGTGCTGCTGGGCGATACGCCGGACAGAGCGGCGGAAGAGGCCAAGAGCGTAATGTCGGTCGAGACGGCGCTGGCCAAAGGATCGATCGACCGGGTCGAGTTGCGCGATCCGGACAAGCGATATCACATTATGACGAAGGCGGAGTTACAGGCTTTGTCTCCGGATTACAACTGGGATGCGTATCTTCAGGGCATCAGGATCGGCCAGTTCAAGACGCTCAACGTTGCGACGCCGACCTACTTCACGGCGATGAATGCGGAGATCGATTCGGCGAGTGTGGATTCGCTGAAGAGCTACCTGCGGTGGCATGCGCTGCGCAATGCGGCGCCGGCCCTGTCGAAGCCGTTCGTGGATGAGAATTTCAACTTCTTCGGCAAGACGCTGCAGGGCCAGCAGGAGCAGACGCCGCGCTGGAAGCGCTGCACGCGCGGAACCGACCAGGCTTTGGGCGAGGCAGTGGGCCAGGACTGGGTAAAGCAGAACTTCCCTCCGGATGCGAAGGCCAATATGGACAAACTGGTGGCGGCGCTGGAGAAGGCGCTGGGCCAGGACATTGCGCAACTGCCGTGGATGAGCGACGCGACCAAGGTCGAGGCGAAGGCGAAGCTGGATGCGATCCGCAACAAGATCGGCTATCCGGACAAGTGGCGTGACTACAGTTTGCTGGTGGTGAAGCGTGACGATCCGCTGGGCAATATCGAGCGGAATGCGGAGTTCGAGCGCAAGCGCAACTATGACAAGCTGGGCAAACCTGTCGACGAGAAGGAATGGGGCATGACACCGCCGACGGTGAATGCCTACTACAATCCTCCGAACAACGACATCAACTTCCCGGCCGGCATTCTGCAGCCTCCCTTCTTCGACAACAGCATGGACCCGGCAGTGAACTTTGGCGGGATCGGCGTGGTGATTGGCCACGAGATGACCCATGGATTCGACGACCAGGGCTCGCGGTACGATCCGAAGGGCAATGTGCGGAACTGGTTCACGACGGAAGACCGCACGAAGTTCGACCAGCGGACCAGCTGCGAGGTGAAGGAGTATGACGGCTTCAAGGTTGCCGAGGGACAGAACCTCAACGGCAAGCTGACGCTTGGCGAGAATACGGCCGACAATGGCGGCATCCGGATCGCGTTCCAGGCGCTGCAGGAGGTTCTGGCTCAAGGCGGACCGAGTGCCGAACGTGGTTATGTGGACGGAAAGAAGGATGGCTATACTCCGGCGCAACGGTTCTTTATCACCTTCGGCCAGGTGTGGTGCGAGAACCAGCGTGAGCAGGCGGCGCGGGTGCAGGCCAAGACCAATCCGCATAGCACAGGCGAGTGGCGGACGAAGGGCACGGTGCAGAACTTCGACGAGTTCGGCAAGGCGTTTGGCTGCAAGGTGGGCCAACCGATGATGCCGGAGAATTCGTGCCGGGTCTGGTAGAGGCAGCGTAACGAAGGGCCCGGGCTTTGGCCCGGGCCTTTTTTATTGCGGCGAGGGTAACTATTGATGGATGACTTTGTCTAAGAGATTTAGATCGGGGACAATTAGATCGGCCAGAATGCGCCCGGCAGGGTGGCACAAAGTCGCGACAGCTTCTACAATAACCAGAGGTACCGTACCCTACAGATTTGCTCGCGGCACAAGGTGGCGGGAAAACCGTTCACTGGCGAGGATTAAGGAAGCGCATGAAGTTGAGCAGGATTGGCCGGATCTCAATGGCCTTGGTAGTGTCCGTAGCGATGGGTCTGGGCATGACGGCGTGCGGTGGCGGCACGATTGGGTTCATGTGGGTTCTTGGAACGCAGTTCAACCAGATCGCTGCTTTCAAGATCGACGACTTTACCGGGAACCTGACGACAACCCCGGGTTCGCCGTTCACCTCCGGCGGGACCGATCCGGTCTCCCTGGTAGTCAGGACTGGCGGCCGCTATCTTTATGTAATCAATCAGGGTAGCCCGTTGCCGAATGATAACAATGGCGGCGTGACCTGCCAGGCAGGCGCGGGTGGCGGGAATATCGCTGAGTTCGCGATCGGTGGACAGGCGGTACTGACGTTCCAGCAGACCTTTCAGTCGCAGGGTTGCGTCCCGGTGTGGGCTTCACTCGACGGTACGGGAAGCTTTCTCTATGTTCTCGATAAATACGCCCCGAATGCGAAGTGCCTGCCGAATGGACAACCTGAGTCTGGAAATCCAGCCAACTTCTGCAATGGCGAGATTACGGTGTTTTCGTCCGACCCGACGACCGGACGGCTGTCTCTGGTGGTGAACCAGCAGGTCAAAGATCCTGTGACCGGGCTGCAGATAACTTATTTCCCTGTTGGGAGTATCCCGAAGATGCTGGCGACCGCAGGTTCGTGCGTGTTTACCCTCAACCAGGATGCGAATCAGACGGTGTTCCCCTATTCGGCGGGTGGTTCCAGCGGGCAGTTGACGCTGACCACCAACTCCACGATCAACACGGGGGCGACGCGGGCGACCTCGATCATTTCGAACGGCGCGTCGGTCTATGTCACGGACGCGGGTCCGGCGAACACGAATAGTTCGGGGCAGATCCTGCCGTTCACAGTAGGCGCCACGGCATGCTCGTTGAACACGATCACAGGAGGTTCGGTCCAGAACCTGTCGCCCGGGGCGAACCCGGTGTACACGCTGGTCGATAGTAAAGGCCAATTCCTGTATGTGGCGAACCAGTCGTCAACGAACTCGACGAATGCGAACAGTTCCATCTCCGCATTTGTCTTTCAGTCGAATGGAACCTTTCAGGAGATTGCCGACCCACCGAATAATCCTTATCCCATAGGAGCGGGACCGGTATGTATGGTGGAGGATCCCTCACACCAATACATCTATACGTCGAACGGGGACGGGACGGTAACGGGCAAGATTCTCGACCATAACAAGGGTGAACTATCGAATCTAACTCGTGGTTCGACGTTCGCGGCGGTAGGACAAGCGACATGCCTTGCAGTAAGCGGCAGCGTAGACTAGCTGGCAGGCGGCAGCTGGAGAACCATGGACAGGGTGTCGTCATGAATCCTGAGTATCGAGACAACAGGAGCGGGCAGAGATGATTTGCCCCGGAGTCAGGCAAGCATGAAGTGGAATAAGTTGGGCCGCGGAACATTGGCCTCGGTATTGTCTTTGGCGTTGGTGAGCGTAACGGCGTGCAGCCGCGACTACGTGCTGGCGTATGTGTATGTAACGACGGCAAAGCCGGCGAACGGTTCACCGAATGGGTTCATCAGCGCATATGCGGTGGACTTTCAGATCGGCTCGCTTACGCCGCTGGCGGATTCTCCGATTCCAGCCGGGCGGAATCCGGTGACGCTGGTGGCTTCGCCAAACGGACTGAATCTGTACGTTATCAACCACGACGATTCATCGGTGGGAGAGTACTCGATCGGAACCGATGGGAAGATCTTCCTGCAGAATACTTACAATATTACCGGCAGCCAGGCGACGGCGGTTGCAATGGATGCGGCAGGCGCTTTCCTGTATGTGACGTTCACCTTCCAGCTCGGGCCGAACGGCCAGCAGCTCTATTCGCCGGCTTCTCCGGGACCCGGTGGCGTGACGATCTTCCCGATCAAGGCGGATGGATCGCTGGGCGGTCCCGCCACAGTAAACGTGGGGAACAATCCTGTTGGAATTGTGGTAAGCCGTCCGAAGTCGGGCGCTACCTTTGCGTATGTTGTGGATCAGGAGACGTCAACCTCGCCGAAAGCCCAGGTGCTCGGCTTCGTACAGAATTCAACCACCGGAGGCTTGACGCCGACGCCGGGTACGGTGATTACGACCGATTCCACGAACAGAACGGTGGCGACGGGTTATGGCGCGGGAGTAGTCCCCAGCGCGATCGCGGAAGACCCTTCGGCGCGGTTCGTGTACATCACGGACGAGGCCACCAATGTGATGTATGGCAACCTCGTTGCCGCCGATGGCTCCCTGATACCGATGACCAACGGGCCGTTTGCCACAGGAATCTTCCCGGTCGGAATCACGATCGATCCCCGGGGTAAATTCTTGTATGTTGCGAACTTCACCTCGAGCACGGTGGGGGCATATGTCATCGATCAGGCAACCGGAACACCGGTTGGATCTGCCGGATCGGCTTCTACGGCGACGGATACCTCGCCTACGTGCGTGACGGTTGAACCAGCGCTCGGCGTCTACTTGTACACTTCGAATAATCTGGCAAGCGATGTTTCCGCGATGAAGCTGGACCCACACAACGGCGGGTTAGGGCAGGTGCAGAACACACCGTTCCCCTCTGGCGGACTGCCGACGTGCGCGGTGTCGGTTGCGAACGGATCGCATCCGACACAGATCATCGTCGACTAGATTACTGTCGCTCCTGACTGGATAAAAAGCCCCGCTTTTGCGGGGCTTTTTGCTGCGCGCCGAGGAGACGATGTGTGCGAGCGCTCAGGAGGAGGCGGGGACGAGAGCGCGGGGCTTGCGGGAGAAGCGATTGAGAATAGCTTTGCGGGCGGGAATTTCGACGAAATGGAAGACGGCGAGCGCGAGCAGAATCAGGATGACGTAGGAGAGCCAGGGGTCCAGCGCGGCAAGATGAAGACGCTCGGGCACGTGGTAGGTGTGGAGGAGTTGGAAGACGTTGAAGTGAAGGAGATAGAGGCAGTAGCTGCTCTCACCGATCAAAAGAAGCGGGCGCCAGGAGAAGAGAGCGGAGATGGGATGGGGGCCGCTGAGGCCTAACACGAGGGCGGCGAAGAGCGGGGTGAGTAGGCCGCCGTGCATCAGGAGATACGGGGCGCGGTCGACGAGCGTATAGAAGAAAAGTCCGACAAGGGCGAGACTGACAGCAGAGAGGATGAGGCGCTGACGCGGAGTGAGGACGAGCGCGTGCTGGAGTTTGCCAAGAGTGACGCCGGTGAGGAAGGTGCAGACGTAGGGGAGCGGGGTGTATTTGAGGAAGCGCAGGAGCTGGGTGGAGCTGTAGCGATCGACCGGGCCGACGATGTGGTCGGGATTGAGATAGAGATACAAGGAGTGCGGAATCAGGCCAATGACCCAGAGAGCGACCAGGAGAGTGATCAGGCGCTGGGGTGTTTTAGGCCAGGGCAGACGGATGAGCCAGGGGAAGGCGAGATAGAGGACACACTCGCTGGTGAGAGTCCAGGCTACGGTGTTCCAGAAGGTGGCGACGGTGGGACTCCAGCCCTGGAGGACGAGCGGGGTGAGGATGATTCCCTGCCAGAACTCGGCGTGAGAACGGGCGTGCCACTCGTCGCGCACCATGCTGAGGGAGAGGATGAGAACGAAGAGATAGACGGGATAGAGCCGGGAGAAGCGGGCGAGCCAGAACTCGCGTTTGCTGAGGGTTTTGGCGCGGTCGGCGTAGTTGTAGGTGAGGATATAGCCGGAGATGAGGAAGAAGACGCCGACGAAGACGAAGCCATTGTCAATGAAGGGATAGAGGAGGCCGAGGTGCGGCGGAGTGAAATGGAAGAGAATGATGAAGATGGCGAGAAGGGTGCGGATCCCGGTGAGGGCGGGGAGGGGAGGCTTGCGCGCAGTTGCCGGCCTGGGAACGGAAGCTGGCGGCGGAGCGGTCTCGGTCCGGGCCTCGAGTTTGGGCTGTAGTTCGAGAATGCTCGTCTCCGCCGATTCGGTCCTGCTACTGAATGTGGGTGCAACTCTATCTGACGCAACCCCAGAGGTTTTGACGTGTGGATTTCTCTTCGGGACGCATCTTTCTCCGGCGGTCCGGTCGATTGGACGGTTGATATCCCGCGATCAAGCGGTAACCAGGGAACCTATTTTTTCGCCGCTGACGACGCGGATGATGTTGCCGGGTTCGCGCATGCTGAAGACCATCATGGGCATGTTGTTGTCCTTGCAGAGAGAGACAGCGGTGGTGTCCATGACGCGCAGGTTGAGGCGAAGGATGTCGGAGTAGGTGATCTGGTCCAGTTTGGTGGCTTTGTCGTCGAGTTTGGGGTCGGCGGTGTAGATGCCGTCGACGGAGGTGGCTTTGAGGAGGATGTCGGCTTTGATCTCCATAGCGCGGAGGCTGGCGGCGGTGTCGGTGGAGAAGAACGGGTTGCCGGTGCCGGCGGCGAAGATAACGATGCGGCCCTTTTCGAGGTGGCGCATGGCGCGGCGGCGGATGTAGGGCTCGGCGACTTCGTGCATCTCGATGGCGGACATGACGCGGCAGTGGAGGCCGAGCTTTTCGATGGCATCCTGAAGGGCGATGGCGTTGATGACGGTGGAGAGCATGCCCATGTGGTCGGCGGCGACGCGATCCATGTCGATGGCCTGCTGGGCGACACCGCGGAAGAAGTTGCCGCCGCCAACGACGATGGCGATTTCGCAGCCGAGGGCGTGAACGGCGGCGATTTCTGCGGCGATTTTGTGGATAAATACGGCGTCGATCCCAAAGCCTTTGCCTGCGGCCAGAGCTTCGCCTGAGATTTTGAGGAGGATCCTTTTGTACATGTCAGAATTTAGTATCGCATGGGATTGGTGTGGGGAGGTTTCGATCCTCGGGGATAGCCTACCCCTTTAACATGGGGCAAATTGTTCTAATCACGAGAGTTAGATTTGGGCCGCGGCACGACTTCATTCCTGTTCGATCATCAGCCGCGGCTTATTGGTTGGTGCGCGTGAAGAGATGGGGCAGGCGTTTGCGCGTTTTTTTTAAATTTTGAGAAGAACTGGATCCCTTCATAAGGGAAAAGGACGCATCTCAATGAATTCCGAAGGTTTCCCTTTGCCTCAATCACGTCCGCACAGGAGCAAATTCGATTATGGATGGAACACAGACGATTGAAGAGAAAGAGAACGTTTCGAACGGTTCCTTCTCCGACACTCGCCCAAAGCTTCTGTTACTAACTTTCATCTTGTTCTCGCTGGTCTATGTTCTGTTTATCGCGGCGGCGATGCACCGGCGTATCTGGTATGACGAACTCTTCACGCTCGATATTGCCAGAGCCTCAACGCCTTCGCGTGTTATGGAATTGATACGCAAATGGGATTTGAACCCGCCCTTAAGCTATTTTCTTAGCCGCTGGTCGATGGATATCTTCGGTCAAGGAAAATTTGGGCTGCGTCTACCAAGCATCCTTGAGTTTTACACCGCCAGCCTGTTCTTGTTCGCATTTGCCCGGAAGCGTATTGGAAACGCGTTTGCGTTATTGGCGATAGTGACTCTTTGGGAAGGTCCGCTTTTTTATTATGCGATTGAGGCACGTCCCTATGCATTGCTGGTCATGTGTTTTTCAATTTTAATATTCTGCTGGGATCGGGCGACCTCGCCGGACAGGCCAATGTGGTCGCTGGCGGGAACGTTTCTGGCGGCACTCGGAATGCTGTTGTCTCACGTCTTCGCGCCGCTAACCCTGGGCGCCATCCTGGTGGGAGAGGGTGTTCGTTTCGCACGAAGCAGAAAGGCGGATATTGCGCTCTGGACGGCGCTGCTGCTTCCCTGCCTTGCAATGCTCACTTACATTCCACTGTTTCGCATCTACAGGCCAGTACTTTTTCCTTATCATGACCAGGCGGCGCTCTGGCAGATCCATCAGTACTTCACGCTGCGCGTGGTAGACAAGATGGCGATCCTGTATGCAACCCTGCTTGCGTTTATCTTTTCCCGTGGCAATCGAGCGATGCGGTTGGCGCCTTTTCCTCCGGAACAATTCGCAGCAGCGGTTGTTCTGGTAATGCTGCCGATTCTGCTCAACCTGATGTTGATGCATGACCACCGGGCTTTCTGGCCGCGTTACTGCATTACTACCTCGGTGACTCTATGTCTTGTTTATGCATTTCTCGGGGCTTATCAGACGGATGTTGGGCAGAAGGGAGCCTGCGTCGCGGCTGCCGTCGTATTGTTCTTCGGGCTGACGAACGTTGCAAGCGATCTGCGCAGCCATGCGAAACCCCGTACGGGAACCGCACTTGCCACAGTGAGACCGGACCTTCCGTTAGTCATTGAAGATGGATTGACATTTTTTGAAATGAACCACTTTGAAGATAGCGGTCTGCTGAATCGTGTTCACTATCTGGAAGATCGCGAGGCTGACATAAAGTATTCGAACAGTACGCTTTTCGACGATTTTGAACCTCCTCAACGGTTGGACCCGGAGTTCCATATTCGTGGGCACGTCGATGATTACGCATCCTTCCTCTCACAGCATCGTCAGTTTTTGATGCTTACAAACAGGACGGGCGTTTATTGGCTGGTTTCCAAGCTTCGTGACGATGGAGAAGAGGTTGAGAAGATTTCCGCAGTTGACGTGCCTTATACAGAGTCCGAAGTTTATCTTGTGACCATTCGCAAGTCCGCGACCGATAACTGAACTCGACGCAGGTGAGCCTCAATGCCCCTTGAGTATTTTCAACATGAAAAGTCCATTGTTGAATCCAAGACAATTGGACAAGGAACAAAGATCTGGGCGATGGCCCATATTCTTCCAGGTGCGACCATCGGCCGCGATTGCAATATCTGCGATCACACCTTCATCGAGAATGATGTCACAGTCGGAGATCGAGTGACTATCAAATGCGGAGTGCAGCTGTGGGATGGCACGACGATTGAGGATGATGTCTTTATCGGTCCGAACGCTACCTTTACCAACGATCCGTTTCCCCGCAGCAAACAATATCCCAAAGTGTTCAGCAGGACGGTAGTCAAGCAGGGAGCGTCGATCGGCGCCAATGCCACGATTCTTCCAGGCCTCACGATCGGCGAGCGTTCGATGATCGGGGCCGGAACGGTGATTACGCGCAATGTTCCGCCTCTTGCGATTGTGGTGGGGAATCCTGGCCGTATTGTTGGCTACGATGGGGCGCAATGGAAGGAAAGCGTTCCGACCTCTGTACAGGAGAGAGTGGGCGCTCGCGCAACGCATGTTGCGGGAGTGACACTTCATCGATTGCCGTTTGCCGCGGATATGCGAGGGAAGCTTTCCTTTGGAGAGATCGAGCGGCAGGTTCCCTTCTCCGTCAATCGCTTTTTTCTCGTTTATGGCGTTCCGGGCAAGGAGGTGCGCGGCGAACATGCACACTACCGCTGCCATCAGTTCCTGATCTGCACGCATGGCACATGCAGTGTAATGGCCGACGACGGAACCAATCGGGAAGAGTTTCTTCTGGACGATCCGACGATCGGGGTGTATCTGCCGCCTCGGGTGTGGGGCGTGCAATATAAGTACTCCGCCGATGCGGTTTTACTTGTGTTTGCTTCCGAGTATTACGATGCGAAGGATTACATCCGGAGTTATTCCGACTTTTTAGCGATTCTTCACGAGGGAGAAGGACATTGATACTCCTCAACGACTTCAAAAAACAATGGGAAGATATCGGCGAAGATGCAATCCAGGCGTTTGCGAAGGTTGGCAGCAGCGGGTGGTACATCCTGGGCAACGAGGTGGCGGAGTTTGAAAGAGCTTTGGCGGCACAGTGGCCCCTTGGATATGCCGCAGGCGTCGCCAGTGGATTGGACGCGATCCAAATTGCGCTTGAGATAACGGGCTGCAGGGCGGGCGATCGCGTGTTGACGACGCCACTCTCTGCATTTGCGACGACGCTTGCGATCCTCAGAGTGGGCGCCACTCCTGTCTTTGCCGACGTTGATCCTTTCGGCCTGATCGATCTTGACCAGGTGGAGGAGATGCTCGAATCCAATTCCGGGATACGCTACATGATTCCTGTCCACCTCTTCGGGCACTCATGCAATCTGGAACGGATGCAGCAGCTCTGCGAACGCTTCGACATTACGCTTATCGAAGACTGTGCTCAGTCGATAGGCGCCAAGTGGAACGGAGTTTCAACGGGAACGGTAGGAGCGGTCGCGTGCACCAGCTTCTATCCGACCAAAAATCTAGGCGCACTGGGAGATGGCGGCGCCGTGCTGACAAGGTCCGAGGAGCTCGACAAGGCGGCGCGCAGGCTGCGGGACTACGGACAGAGCAGCAAATACAAGCATGACGTGATTGGGTTGAACAGTCGACTGGACGAGGTACATGCTGCTTTTCTTTCTCATGCAGCTCTTCCTCGCCTGCAAACGTGGATAGCGCAGCGCAAAAAAATAGCAGAGGCTTATGTTTCAGGAATCGATAACGCCTCCGTCCAGGTTGTAGGCCGTCCGGAACACTCGGACTCATGCTGGCATCTCTTTCCGCTGTTGATCGATCCTGAACGGAAGGAAGATTTTCGACGCCATCTGCAAAATCTGGGTGTGCAGACGGGGGAACACTATCCAATCCCAATTCCCGATCAGCGTGCTCTTGAAGGCGTAAGGATCAAGATTCCACGAGAGCTGTCGCGAGCGTCTCTGTTCTGTAAATCAGAGATCAGCATCCCAATCCATCCCTATCTAACGGATGCGGATGTCACCAGCGTGATTGACGCTGTGAATACGTGGAAGGGGTAACCTTGCTCTCACTGATTATCCCAATTTACCGTAACGAAGAAAATTTACCGCGCCTCCTGGAGGCGCTCACCAGTCTTAATGCTCAGCTTCAAGGAAATTTCGAGGTCGTTTTCTCGGTGGATGGAAGCCCGGACCGTTGCTACGAATTGCTACGGGAACAACTTCCACGAGCGGCGTTTCGGTCGACCCTGCTGCTTTTGAGTCGTAATTTCGGATCGTTCTCTGCCATTACGGCGGGCCTTGAGGCTGCTCGCGGTGAATATTTTGCGGCGCTTGCGGCAGATTTGCAGGAGCCGCCTGAGCTCGCACTTCGTTTTCTGGAGATCCTGTCTGCCGGGGAAGCCGACATCGTCTTCGGCAGCCGCGAGCATCGCTCCGATCCTTTCCTGACAGAGATCGCCTCTTCTACATTCTGGTCGCTGTTCCGGCGGTACATCATTCAAGACATGCCGCGCGGCGGAGTGGATGTCTTTGGCTGCAACACCGCCGTCAGGAATCGTATTCTGACATTTCGTGAGTCGAATACGAATCTTATTGCGTTGCTATTCTGGATTGGTTTTCGACGCGCGTATGTCGGCTACGAACGGCGCTCTCGACAAGAGGGTAAGAGCGCCTGGACCTGGAGAAAGAAGCTGCGGTATTCCATCAATAGCATCTTCAATTTCACGGACATTCCGATTACTCTGCTGTTTTATTGCGGCGGTTTTGCTCTCTTGCTCGCCATTCTCGGCATTCTGACGGTTTTATTTGCGCGGATTACGGGACGCATTCAGGTGCCGGGATATACGCCTATTGTTTTGAGCGTGATGTTTTTTGGCGCTCTTACCAGCATCGGACTGGGTGTGATCGGCCAGTATTTATGGTTGACATTGCAAAATACCAGGCAGAGGCCGAACTATATTGTCCAGGAAATCCAATATTTTGATGCGAATTGAATAGGGCGGCGCTGCGACGCTTGAGAAGACGCAGTTTGCGCTGAAGCTCTTCGGTCCCTGCAGCTTTGTTTGAGCGCCCTTGAAGGAAAACTTCTGGCACATCATCTTTCTGGACGCGCCTCTAATTAACTGGGGCCTGGGTTTGGACCAGAACGGCCACGAGGTTGTCGAGGTCGGCGGAGTTGACGTTGCTGACGGCGACGATGCGCAGGTCCGGGGTAGTCGCGGTACGGAGATTGAAGCCCGCGCGGGTGCTGGGGAGAGCGATGAATGCGGGGCTGGTGGATCGTTGCGTAATAAAGATGGAGACTTCATGTTTGTGAAGAGTGAAGAGGAGCAGGGCTGCGGGTTGGCCGTTGAGGTAGGCGAGGTCCGCGCCCTTGAGGGTGGTGTCCGGGGGTAAGGCGGAGGTGTCGGGGAGATTGAAGCTGAAGGGAAGGCGGCCCTGGAACCAGGGTTTGACGGTGTGACGGTCGGTGGAGATGACCTGCGGGGTGGCTGCGGAGGAGAGGGTGGCGAGGTGCTGATCGAGGAGCTCGGCGGCGAGGGTGTTGGTTTGGTGGAGTTGACGCCAGCCGAGGAGCGAGATGGCCAGAAGGATAGCGGCGGCGAGCGTAGCCCAGGCCGCGGGGCGGATGGAATAAATACGCCCGGCTGACCTGATCTGAGATTGCTGCTTCGTTTGTGCCTGCTGATCATGAAGACTGGCGGTGAGGCGGGCGAGGGCTTCGGGCGGCGGTGCGAAGCGATGGCCGGCGCGAGAAGTGGCGGCTTTGAGTTGGGTGGCGGAGAGTACGCGGAGAGTGCAGGCATGGCAGGCGGCGAGATGTTGCTCGATTCCCTGCTGCTGGATGGGTGAGAGTTCGCCGTCGATGAAGGCGTTGAGCGTGTCGGGATCGAGATGCTGGGTTGACTGGTTGGTTTGAGATGTCTGGTTCATAGAGATTTCCCGAGTTGCGGCTGGAGAAGTTGGCGAAGCGTGGTGCGGGCGCGTGAGATGCGCGACATGACCGTGCCGATGGGGACATCGAGGATGGCGGCGATGTCTTTGTATTTGATCTCTTCGACATCGCAGAGGAGGAGGACTTCGCGAAGCTGCGGCGGAAGCTGTTCGAGCGCTGCATGGAGCGCAGCCTGATTGTCGAGGCGGAGGAGGATGTCTTCCGGAGTGGGACCGGCGGAGGCGGTATCGAGTGTGCTGGGTTGGTCCTCGAGGAAGACGGTGCGGGAGGCAGCGATGCCGGTGCGTGTGGTGAGAAAGGTATTGCGGAGGATGCGGAATATCCAGGCCTTGAAGTTGGTGCCGGGCTGAAAGGTATCGAAGGCGCGAAGGGCTTTGGAGAAGGACTCCTGCACGAGGTCTTCGGCCTCGGACGGGTCGCGGGTGAGCCAGTGGGCATGGTTGTAGAGCGAGGCGAAGAGCGGGAGCGCGAGTTGTTCGAAGTCCCGGCTTCGGGTGGTGATGGGCGGCATGATGCGGAGTGCCTCGGTGAGTCTGAGGGTGCGGGGTATGGACGACGCGGCGGAGAAGACCGGAAGAGGTTCGGCGTTGAACATCCTTACCGTAAACCGAATCGCAGAGAGATTATTCCATTAATTATTTTGCGGTGTGCAGGGAATAAGAGAGAGGGCGGTCAGTTTAGGGAGGCGTAGGCAATTTCACAATTAAGACGGAGCTCGATATGAATCGATTCAAGGAAGACGAAGTAGTGCAGGAGAACGAGGGAGTTGCGCAGTCTGTGAGCGGCAGCGATGGTATCGACCGGCGGAATTTTCTGGGATGCATGGCGTGGGCGGGGACGGGGCTGCTGTGGTCGATGGTGGGAGGAGTGCCAACTTCGAAGCTGCTGGCGCAAACGATGAAAGGGGGCGGTAGCGCGGCCGGAGCGGGGAAGGTTGAGGACTTTTCGTTTGTGCAGATCAGCGACTGTCATATCGGATTCAACAAGGGCGCAAACCCGGATGTGACGGGGACGCTGAAGAAGGCGATTGACCGCGCCAATCTCGCGCCTGCAGGCATGAAGGCTCCTGACTTTATGCTGCACACCGGCGACATCACGCAGAATTCAAAGGCGACGGAGTTCGATACGGCTTCGGAGGTGATCAAGGGATTCAAGAGCGAAGTATTTTATGTTCCTGGCGAGCACGATTACATCGATGATGGCATGCAATACAAGCAGCGATTCGGCAAGGGCACGGTGGGCAATGGCTGGTATAGCTTTCACCACAAAGGCGTCCACTTTATCGGTCTGAACAACTGCGTGCAGGTGGATGCGATGGGCAATATGGGGGAGGAGCAGTTGAAGTGGCTGAAGGATAACCTGGCCGGACAGAGTCATTC
>DATAVY010000031.1:0-19185 GCA_036267495.1 Edaphobacter sp. | reverse complement strand
TCGATCATGCGCGGGTTCATGCCTTCGAGGATGGAGATGACGCCCTCGAGCATCATTTCTTTGATCATCTGCTCTTCACGATGGCGAAATTTGAGTTTACCGGCGGCAGGAAGGCAGATGAGATTCGCCATCGCGACGCCGTAGATGGTCGCGACAAATGCGACCGCAATTCCGCGACCGACCTCATCGATGTTGGACAGGTTTTTCATGACCTGGATAAGCCCGAGCACGGCCCCAATGATGCCAACGGTAGGAGAATAACCGCCGGCTGCTTCAAAGACTGCGGGAATTTTTTCTTCGATCTCAGATTTGTTGTCGAGTTCGAGTTGCATGATCTTGCGCACTTCGCTGGGTTCAGTGCCGTCGACGGCGAGCATGAGGGCTTGTTTAAGGAATGGATCGGCAATGGCAGCGAGATCGGCGTCGAGTGAGACGATACCGCTTCTGCGCGCTTTGTTGGCAAAGCCGACAATCTGCGCGAGAGTGGCTTCCCCGCTCGAGCTTTTGTGCAGGAAGACTTTGAGAATGGCTTTGAGTGCGGCGAGAAAGATGTTCATTGGAAACTGAAGCATCACTGCGCCGAGGGTGCCTCCAAAAACAATCATGGCAGCAGTAGGCTGAGTTATCTGAGCGATGCTTCCGCCTTCAATCATCATGCCGGCAAGAATGCCGAGGATGGCGAGTGCTATTCCACCGATGCTGGCGATATCCATGAGTTGTCCTCTTCCGTGGGGAATTCGATTATTCAGCCGAAGCCTTACGCGTTCGATCGCGTATGTGTTCCTCGGCATCGTAAGCGGATTTGGCGCTAAGGGAAGACGCGGCTTCGGGCCATGCTCTGCGAAGGATAGCGGCGCGGTAATCCAGCGTGCGCTGCGAGACTTCGCTGCAGGGCTCCAGAACGACGAGCTTCTCGCCGGTGATCAGGGTGAGCACCGTATCGGGTGCAGCCTCGGCGTATTTGATGAGGTCGCAATTGATAGCGAGATGGCTGCCGTTGAGGCGTGTTAATTCAATCATGTTGGAATTCCCTTCAAGCTCTTTCATCGGCAGATTGAAGACCATCAATAGGGACGGCGCCAGCCGATCGGAATAAACGCATGCTGATCTAAAGTTGATGTAGCGCACGCCGATGAGGTGGGGGAACGCGACGCCTTCCGCACGGTGAATCGGATCTCACAAGCTGCATTGTCAGCAGGATGAGTTTGCCGGGCGGTCACCTGGGAGGGCGGCGCGGCAACTCAAACCGAGCAGTACAGGAGCGTTTCCTTATGTCCTTGGGCATTCTTACTAACGTTGCAGCAACCTATGCAGAGAACAATCTCAATCAGACGCAGGGCAGTCTCCAGACTGTCCTCCAACAGCTTTCTTCCGGTTCACGAATCAACAGCGGTGCAGACGATGCCGCCGGCCTTTCGGTTGCGGATGGCCTCCATGCCAATGAAGCTGCGTTGAGCCAGTCCGCGCAAAACGCACAGAACGGCGTTGGCTTGCTGCAGACCGCTGATGGCGCTCTGTCGCAGGTGACGAATCTTCTGGATCGTGCGGTTACGCTGGCGACCGAAGCAGCGAATGGCGGTTTGACGACAGCACAGTCTACGGCGGCCGATACCGAGTTCCAGAGCATCGTGACCGAGATCGGCAACATCGGCAGCTCCACGAACTTCAACAGCACGAATGTCTTCTCGGCGACGGCGACCAATTTCGTGGTTAGCGACGGTACTGCTGGTGGAACGACAACGATTGCGGCAACCACCGGCGCTCTTTCGAGTGCGAGCATCGGTACCGCAACCGGCGGCGGGGCTGGTGTCGATCTTTCCGCCGCGGTGCTGACCAGTGCAACTGCTGCGACAACCGCTTTGGGAGATATTACCGATGCGATTGCCGATGTTGCCAATCAGCGCGGAGCGATCGGAGCGAATATCAACCAGTTGAATGCAGCTGCCAACGTCGCCAGCTCGGAAGAGGTTAATCTCTCCTCGGCCGAGAGCAGCATCCGCTCGACCAACTATGGTCAGGCGACCAGCGATCTGGCCAAGTACCAGGTATTGAGCCAGACCGGTATCAGCGCACTGGCGCAGGCCAACAGCGTGCAGCAGGAGATTTTGAAGCTGTTGCAATAAGGCCATTGGAGGACGGTGATCGGGCATAACCTGTCCGGTCGCCGTCAATCCAGGCTGCAAGTTAATTTCTTCTAACTTTGGGCGACGAAAGTCGGCCCCGATATTGCATCTGTTCGCAATCAGCAAGAAGTGGATGGTGAGATGGGTACAGTCGGATTGAGCTTTGGATCGGCGACAAGCGGCCAGGGATTTGACGTCACTTCGACAGTGACGCAGATTCAGGCATCGGAGCAGGCGATCGAGACTCCATGGAAGACGCAGCTGACTGGATTAGAGGCTCAAGATTCGGTCCTGTCTACATTGGGAACCGATCTCGGGGCATTGACGACGAGTTTGCAGGCGTTGACGGATTTCGATGGGGTTTTCTCGGAAAAGCAGGGATCGAGCTCGGATACCGATTTGTTGAGCCTTGCCTCCGCCAGCCTGACGGCTTCGGCTGGAAGCCACACGATCATGATCAACTCGCTGGCACAGACTTCGTCCGAGGCGTCGAGCGCCGTTACCGACCCAAACGATACTCTTTCCGGTAGTCTGACCGTCCAGGGACACACCTTTAATGTGGACAGCGCAGACAACGACACCACATTGGCTGCGCTGGCTTCTGCGATCAACTCTGCGGGCATTGGAGTGAATGCCAATGTAATTACGGACTCCAACGGGTCCCGGCTCTCTCTAGTGAGCGGCACGAGCGGTGCCGCAGGAGAACTTTCAGTCTCCGGATCTCTGACGGGAGTCTCTTCGGGAGCGATCTCGTTCTCAAGCAGTCAGGCGGGCAAAGATGCAAGCCTCACAGTAGACGGCGTCGCGATCACGGCCAGCTCCAATACGGTGAGCAACGCGATTCCTGGAGTCACGTTTCAGTTGCTCGGCGCTTCGCCCGATACGCAAATCCAGGTGGAGATCACCAATGACAACACCGACATTGGAACCGCGATGAGCAAGTTTGTAGTTGCTTATAACGCAGTGATCAACGACATCAATGGCCAGGAAAAGAACGATGCGACCGGAAATGCTGAACCCCTGTTCGGAAACCCGACGCTTGCGTTAATTCAGAGTCAGATTGCGGGTGCGCTCTTCTCGGGGACTGCGAGCGGAGCTATCAATAACATCAGTCAGTTGGGTATTGGGTTGAACAATGACGGAACTCTGACGCTCAACATGGACACGCTCGATTCAGCCCTCAACTCCAACTTCGCGGATGTGACCGGGTTCCTGCAGAACTCTCGAAGCTTTGGGCAGACGATGGCAGCGTCGCTAAACAACCTGGGAACGCAGGCGCCGAATGGAGCGGTCTTTCTGGCGCAGCAGCAAAATAGCGCGGAGGAGAAAGCGCTGAACGCGAGCATCAGTAGTGAAGACACGTTACTGGCGGCGCAGAAGATCCAGTTGACTGACGAATTGAATACTGCGAACCAGATACTCCAGTCGATTCCGAGTCAGTTGAACCAGGTGAATGAGTTGTATAGCGCGATTACGGGATTCAACGAGAATCCAAATGGATAGACGCATGGATGAGATGAGTTATCAGCAGCAGGCCCTGGCTGGGGCGACAGGAGTTGAGTTGATTGTGGCGCTCTATGACGGCTTGATTCGTTTTCTGTATCGGGCGATGCAGTGCGCGGAAGAGAACGATGTTCATGGACGTCGCGTTGCGGTGAAGAAGACGCTCGATATCTTAATGTATTTACAGGCGCGACTGAGGCCCGATGTTGGCGGAACTGTCGCGACTTCGCTTGCTGACTTCTATTCGATGATGTTCACGATGACACTTGAGGCGTCGCATCTCGAATCGAAGGAACAATTTCAAGAGGTAATCTCTTTTGTCCGTAATGTTCGCGAGGCATGGGTGGTTGTGGCTCGTGATCCTGAGGCGGGCAAGGTGTTGCCGAGAGAGCTGCGGACGCGGGAGGAAAAATTTCTGCCTGTGTCCGCACTTCCTGCAGCTACAAGTGAAGGCGGCGCTTCGCGGTGGCTGGCCTAGGCTCGATTGTCGCGCGATTAAGTTGCGGTAGACAGCTCTTCTTCGAGGCGCTGCTTCTCGAAAAGACCTGTGTAGTAGCCGTTGCGCGCGAGCAACTCCTCGTGGGTTCCCAGTTCGGCTATGCGGCCGGCGACGAGGACGGCGATCTGATCGGCGTTGCGCGCAGTAGAGATGCGATGGGAGATAAAGATGGTTGTGCGGCCTTCCATGACTCGCTTCAGGCCGCTGAGGATGCGCTCCTCAGTATAGGTATCTACGCTGGCTAGCGCGTCGTCGAGGATGAGAACCTTTGGATCGCGGATCACAGCGCGGGCAATGGCGGTTCGTTGCTTCTGGCCGCCGGAGAGGGTGAGTCCGCGCTCACCGACCTCCGTGTCAAAGCCTTTAGGAAATTCGAGGATCTCAGCGCTGATGTGGGCGATGGTGGCTGCTTCCTCGGCTTGCTCGGGGGAAGCGTCCGGTCGCCCGAAGGTGATGTTCTGGCGAATTGTCTCGGAGAAGAGGAAGGTCTCCTGCGGTACGAAGCCGATACTCTTTCGAAGCGTGGACAAGGTGAAGTTGCGAATGGGGTGGCCGTCGATCAGGACGGTTCCTGGTGAAGCGTCGTGCAGGCGGGGGATGAGGCTGACGAGCGTGGATTTGCCGGAGCCGGTCGGACCTACGATGGCGAGGCTGGTGCCGGCGGGTATGTGGAGGTTGATGTCGTGGAGGACCGGCGGAGCGTCGGGATAGGCGAAGGTCAGGTTGCGGAAGTGGATGTCGCCGGTGACGGGTGAGTCGGTTGCCGTGGGAGTGTCGGCGATGTCCGGCTGCTGCTTGAGGAGCTCGTCGATACGGATGACGGAGGCGGTTCCGCGCTGGAAGAGGTTGACGACCCAACCGACTGCGATCATGGGCCAGGTGAGTTGGATCATGTAGACGTTGAAGGCGGTGAACTGGCCGACGCTGATGTTGTGGGAGACGACTTCGTGACCGCCGACCAGAAGCGTGATCATGAGCGAGAGTCCGAGGACGAACTCGAGGGTGGGCCAAAGCATGGCCATGAGGCGGACGAGATAGAGGCTGCGCTTGATGTATTCGAGATTGGCGGTCTCGAAGGAGGCGATCTCGGCTTCCTCCTGGGCGAAGGCGCGGATGAGGCGGGCGCCGGAGAAGTTCTCCTGCGCTTTGGCGGAGATGTCGGAGAACATGGCTTGAATGCGCTCGAAGCGGCGGTGGATGCGGGCGCCGAAGTATTGGACGAGAATCGACGCCATCGGCAGCGGGACAAAGGCGAAGAAGGTGAGCTTCGGGCTGATGCGATACATGAAGGGCAGCGCGGCGGCGGTGAAGACGATGGTGTTCGCGCTGTACATGATCGCGGGACCGAGGAGCATGCGGACCGCGTTGAGGTCGTTCGTCGTGCGGGCCATGATGTCGCCGGTGCGATGCGTGTGGTAATAGCTGGCGGACTGGCGCTCGAGGTTGGAGAAGAGATCGTTGCGCAGGTCGAACTCGATCTCGCGCGAAGCTCCGATGATGACCTGGCGAGTGATATAGAGGAAGACGGCGGAGAGCGCGGCGATCAGGAGGAGGAGGAGAGCGTTGCGAACGATTTTCTCTTCTGTAAGGCCCTGTTTCATATCGTCGATCGCGCGGCCGATGACGAAGGGGATGAGGACTTTGATTACGTTGTAGAGGATGGTGGAGACACCGCCCCAGGCGAGACTTTTCCAGTATCGCCTGAGGTAGGGGGTCAGCGGTTTCAGTTTGTCGAACATGCCGGTCCGTCTGCTGGTCTTACGGTTTTCGATCTTTCGATCTGATGTAGTTAGAGACTCTGCGGATGCGGAGTTGTTTCAGGTTTCGAAGGACCGGCTGGAGGAGGCGTGGTGGAGGGTTTGGTGGGTGGCTCCTCGGACTTTGGCTGAGTATCGGGCGGTTTGGGCGCGGCTGAGGGATTCGCAGGTGGCGCGGCGGTGGCGGGCGGGGTGGGCGGCTTGTCGGAGATGGAGACGAGCTCTATATCGAAGATGAGGTCGGATTTGGCTGGGATCTGGGGCGGCCTGCCGGCCTCGCCGTAGGCGAGCTGGTAGGGGATGAAGAGGCGGCGCTTACCGCCGATGTGCATGCCCTGGAAGCCGGTGTCCCAACCGGGAATGACGCGGCGTGCGCCGGCGGGGAAAGTGATGGGTTCGCCACCAGGATGGTCATAGGAGGAGTCGAACTTGGTGCCGTTGGTGAGCCAGCCGGTGTATTTGACGGTGTACCACATGATCTTGGAATCGGCCTGCGAGGTGCCGAGAATGCTTGGCTCGGCGAGCGGGCCGGAGCCGACGAGGGTGTCGATGTAGCGGAGGGCGTAGATGGTTTTGGGGACGCCGACGACTTTGGGGATGTTGGGCGGGGTGGCGGGTGTCGATGAGGCGGTGGTTGCGTGGTGAGTTGTTGTGGTGCTTGCCGGTTTCTTGGTGGTGGTTTGTGCGGTGGCGATTGTGGTGAGGGCGGCCAGGAGGGCGATTGAGGAGAGCTTCGCAGTCATTGTGATTCCAGTGTAGGACGGTTTGGGATTCGTTGCCGGTTTACCGTAGAGGGGGGTACCCCCCCCTATTACCCTCGCGTAAATCTTCTGCATTCATGAGTTTACGAGCAGTCATGGCCTGCAAAATATTCATAACAGACAAGTTGCGTCCAAAATATTGGAAAGAAACGAGTTAGCCCCGACCGGGTTGGATGTCCCGGCAGGGTTTACTTTGTTTTTGATCTATATATTTATTATAGCGGATTGAGCCTAACTAATTGCCAACTCGATCTGCTTTCCTTTGTGTGGTTTAGGTTGTCCTGGGCCTTGACAAGCGATTTCTTGGCCAAAAACGGGAAAAAAAGTTTTTGGTACCAACAAGTCATTGGAATTCAGTAGCTTGGAATGAGGAGGGGAAGTACTCTAATTCTCACTTGCTTCATCTTCATCTTTGGACGGAATTGACTATGCGTCCGCTCGGCTATCTTCGATGATCGATGAATCGCCAGTGGCATAGAAAAAGTGTGGACGGAAAGGTTATATGTCGGATAGCCTACAGACACTTCTCAGATAAGGTTTCGCCCATGAGCGGTATTCCGCCTTACAAGCACCGCAAGAACAACGAAACATCGTTTGATTCAATCTGTACGACTTGTTACCGTACCATCGGCAAACGTGAGACTGAAGCGGAGCTGGAACAGGACGAGAAGAGCCATGCCTGCAGACCGGGACATTCTTACGCTGGGGTATTCCCTACCGAAAAAACTGAAAACTAAGTTGTAGCGCAAATGGAAGACCACCGGCCGCAATCGGAGGTTCGGTTTGCCGACGCTCAGATCATGCTACGGGAGTGTGCCCGATGCGATTCGATGGCTCGAATTAAAAACATTACCTGGTTGTCCATCCCTGGCTGACCGCGGGACTCTCGACGAGAGACTGCAACCAGGCGCCGACTTGTCCCTCCTGGCGAAGAATGGATAATCTGGCGTTGAACACATCCAGCTTCGCATCCACCAGGTCGAGATATCTCTGACGTTCGCGGATATGGGCATTTTGTTCGTCTTCCGGCGTCATCAGGCGGCTTCCGCCGGCCTTCAAATCGATGGTGACGGCTTTCAGTTCATCCTCAGCGATTCCTTGATCGAGTTCGGCGAGCTCGGCTTTGGTTTCGAGCTCAACAACGGAATGCTGCGCTCTGAGCCGATTTTCGCGCTGTTCGCTTTGAACGACGTCGAGCTGATTTCTCGCACGTGAAGCTTCCGCGATCGATTGTCTCGCCGCGGCGCTTCTTACCCGGTCGAGAAGAGGAAGCTGGATCTGGATTCCTGCGAATACCGTGTTGTAGTTGCCGTGAAGATTGTAAAACTCTGAGACGTTGTTGACTGGGCTGACGCGGCCGTACTGGGCCGCAAATGCTACTTGCGGCCACCAGGTGTAACGAGAGTCTCCTGATGCTCGCTCGCGCTTTGCTTCAGCATTTGCCTCGGCGGAGAGAACGACAGGGTTATCGAGATGCTGAAGGCCCACGGACACGCGCGAAGTTTGAACCGATGGAGGAGCGGGAATACTATCCGAAACGGTTGTCAAACCATCACCCGGAAGTCCGATGAGATCGCCGAGGCGTTCCTGCTGAAATCTAAGGCCGTCCTCGGCTTGAAGCTCATTCAGTTTCGATTGAACAGCAGCGCGACGGGATTTCTTCAGGTCCAGTTCGTTCTCGACACCTGCATGCAGGCGATCCTGAGAGATCAGGACGAGTCGAGAGGCGAAGCCGTATTCCTCTTTCAGAGCGGCAACCCTCTCCTGTGCGTGATCTAACGACAGATAAGTAACGACTGCGTCCTCTTCCACCTGCTCACGCGTGTCGGCGAGGGTAGCAAGGGCGGCTCGCAGATCCATTTGAGCGGCGCGAATATAAGCGCGTTGGGCGGGGCTGAAGATGAGGGACTGCGCGTTAAGAGTAAAGATGGTTGGGACAGAAAGCGTAATGCCATAAGAGTAGCCGACACCGCCGGCGGCTACAACGCTGGGTATGAATATGTCTTTGGTGACCGATAACGCGGCCCGCGCTTGCTCCACCTGATTTTGCGCGACCTTCACCCGCGGGCTATTTTGAAGAGCGAGATTGACGGCCGACGCAAATGATATCTGCGCGCTGGCGGGAAGAGTTGCGGTCAAGAGGATCGCGAGAGATTTCAAGAGGTAACGGAGAGCTTTGGTTCGCGTCCGTTCCGGAATTTCACCGCGAGGGGGTAAGGTTGCATCGCGGTGCCGGACTGAATGCGAGGATCCTGAGGGGTGCGGGGTCACCTTACCTCCTGGACCTTCTCGCTGCCTCGCAACTCCTGGTTGTTCAATGCGTGTAATGCGACGACATCGTTTTGCGTGAGGCCTCTGGTAATTTCGGCCCCGGCTAAATTGACGATGCCTACTGCTACCGGAGTTTTCACGAGTTTTCCGTCCACCACGCGATAGGCAAAGCGGGCAGATCCTTCGGTGTGCAGCGCCTCGCGGGGGATGGTCAATGCGTGTGGGTTCCTCCTGGTTGTCACGACGATGTCAACGGTTGCGTTGGCGGGCAGATCACCCTTTGAGTCATCCACCTCAATTGCGCATTCGCCAACACTCCGGGTTCCGGAGGTGACTACCGCCATTGGGGCGGATTTGATTTGGCCTTTCCATGTTTGATCCGGCTTCCCGCTCCATTTGATTGTCACGGGCTGGCCATTTGCCAGCTTTCCAACATCGGGTTCATCGAAGTTTGCGCGAACTTCAAGCCTGGTGAGGTTCGCGACGCGGAGAAGGTCTGCTCCCATGGGAACGAAGTCATACTGCGAGACTGGAAGCAGGTATACCGTGCCTGCGATGGGCGACGTGATATTCGCGTTGGCGAAGGTTACCTTTTCCGCATCCAAAGATGCCCGCGCCTCGGCTACCTTCGCCTTCCAACTGGCTAAATCTCTGGCGCTGTATCGATTGTTCATTCGGTCATTGAGCGCCTGCAGATTCGCATTGGCGGTTTGCAGTCGCTGCTGAGCTGCGACGACCTCCGATTCCGACGCGCTGCCATTCTGTTGAAGCTCCTTAAGCGCGGCAAGCGCCTTCGCTGCCGTGGCCTGCTCCAATTGGGCGCGCGTTTGTTCAGCCGTAAAGTTGATTCGGTCCTCTTGCGATCCGTTGCGCTGGACGTTTTCACTATTGACTTCGACAGACTGAAGCGCGGCGTTTGCCGAGGCCACTCGTGAAGAGGCAAAAGGGTCTTTCATGCTGATCAGGAGTTGACCGGGACTGACTGTCTGGCCAGGGTGAACGTAGACCTTCTCGATCATTCCGGAGAAGTTCGCTCGCGCCTGAAACTCTCCAACGGGAACTACCTTGCCGATGGTCGATACCGAGCTCTCAATGTTCTGATAGGTGGGAGAGGCGACACGAACCTCGAGCATCTCGGGCCGATTCATGTAATCGGTTACTGCAAGCGCTGAGACGATTCCGAGCAGGAGAGCCAGGTGCCAAAGCCTGACGCGATGCAAGAGGGACCTGCGCGAAAGCTCCCTGTGGGGAATCGCGGCAGCAGGAAATTCGACTGAATTGCCTGGCATGTTCTCTCCCTCACTCCCCCTGCCGGTCGGTGGGCAGGGCTTTGGGTTCGGGCAAATTTTCGGATGCGCGGAAAGGTACGGGGACAAGTTCGGGCGAGGAGGTGCCGTCGAAGATTTTATCCCCGGAGGCCACGTAGAAGACGGTTGCGCCGTGTGACAAAGGGGTGAAGCCACCGAGGGCTCCTGAACGGGTATTGATGTCGAGGCGCTTCACAGCGTAGCGATGCCGGCTGAGATCATCAAGCAGCCAGTTGCTGTCGCTGGCGAGAATCAGATAGTCACCGGCACTGTGCTGGAAGGTTGCGAGAGGAAGAATCGGCAGACTGTAGAGGGTGCTTCTGCCTGCCCAGAAATTCTGTTCCGGAGAGTCATCATGGCGATACCGGCGGATGGCGGGGAAGTCGATCGGAAAGGCGACTCGCGCTGCCACCTGAGGCGGTGCGTAGTGCTGCAACGTGAGAGCCATCAGCGGGTCAGGAATAACAATCGGAGCTCCAGGCGGAACCGCGAGTTCGGCCTCAGGGAGATGATCCAGGACTTTGTAGAAGCACTGCTTCTGCTCCGCGTACCAATAACCGACAACCGATTCGCGACAGAGAAACCATGCGAGCCAGAGACAGAGGAATATGACTCCCGCTTGAGGAACACGCTCGAAGAGTTGAAACGAAAGCAAGGTTGCGGCGATGGCAAAACCAAAACATACCGGAATAACAAAACGAGGGGAGAGCATGCCTCCGCGGATCGAGGCGATGACATAGCCCAGCATTGGGTATGCCATCAAACAGAACACAGCGACGATTTCGTAAACCGGAAGCAGAAGGCGCGGCGGCATGCGGTCGATCAGCGCGACGAACCAACGCGGTCGCAGGTTCGCTCGCCAGACGGGACCGATGGGGGACAAGAAGTGCGCGAGGAGTCCGAGAACAATAGAGAAGGCGAAGAGGGCGAGGATGGGATAGAGGACGATTTCGACCATCTCCGTGTAGGAGTCGGCCAACTGGTCGAGGGAGACCTTGTTCCAGGCATGCGGCGCAAACTGTGCGATCGAGTGATCAATCAGAGGTCGATAGAAGAGCAGCGGGATTGCCGCGATCGCCAGAGCTACCCAGATGCGGATAGAGAAGTCTCGCAGACGCATTGTGCTGGAAAATTCAGGGGGATTTTGGGACGCGTTCCAGGCTGAACGGATGGCACGGGTAAACTCTCCCGCAGCAATAGGCAGGAATGCGAGGACGGCGAAATAGTTGGTGGAGATGCCGGCGGCGAGAGCAAAGGTCATGCCGACTAGTGCGATGCGTTGACGGGTGGCAGAACGGGTGGGATCGACAGCGATGCTCCAACACAAAAAGGCGAGCATGGCTAAACCGTAAAAGATTGCATAGGAGCGGCTCTCATAGCTGTAATCAAACGCAGCCATCGTCATGGACAAAACTGTGCCGCCAAGAGCCCATATGGCCGGGAGCAGGCGGCGAAGATAAAGGAACAGAGAAAGAAGGCCGATCCAATATCCGATGGCGGAAGGAAGACGGAGAGCGAACTCATGTTCACCGAAGATTTGTCTGGTGAGATGAACCAGAATGTAGGTGATTGGCGGATTGGGGTCGACTCCCAGGACGAGCGCATGCCATATGGCGGAGATGTTGTTGAGGCGGGCGATGTGCAGCGTAATCAGCTCGTCCAGCCAAAGAAGCTTGAGAGAGGAAAGGCTGAATACCACGGCAAAATAGAGCAGGGTGAGCCAGAGGAACGCACGCATTGGCGATCGATCGATTCGCGATTGCAACTGAGCGCCGATGCCGCGAAGTCTCGGCGCGGATCTTTCGACACGCGGCTCGACCAGAGTAGCTTTACTCATATCGAGAGCTCTTCCTGCATGGGAATTTCCAATGCGGCGGCAAAGCCGCTGGCCTGGCTTCAATCATGATTGCAGTGTTCCGTTGACCGGACATTGACCTACGTCGCCCCCTTGAATTGATCGCGCTGGTGTACTTTTCAGGCACGAACGACTGCCCAGTCGAAACTTGTGACTAAGGCAGTGCAGCGAAGAGAGAGACTTGCAGCTCTTTCGGCCCCAACTACTGTCCGTTCCGAGGAATTGTCCGCCGTCAACACCGATCGTTAAGCAGTTGGAACAAATCGTTGGACACGGGTATCGTTCATTCGGTCGTTCTCGCTAGCCCCTGGACGGGAAGGACGCAGCACCCCAACCGGAGACCGCGAAATCCGAACATAGGCTTTTGACTCGCAGTTCGCTACGCGAGTTGCCTTTTGCGTTGAACGGGTGAGCAATGCGAGCGTTGATCGAGCACTGATCGGTGCGTCGTCCGACGAAGAGCAGAGGCGTTCGTACTCCTACCAATAGACGGCTAATGTTCGCTGGCAAACAAACGTCTGGGTATGACATGCAAATCTTGTCTCCGGCGAAGCCTCTATTCCTCTGCGTTTCATCATCTATGCATTAGATGACGTGAAGAGTTGGAGGTCTGACTCGACGTAGGGATGACGGGAACAGAGAGACCCGGCGGAGTAAAACATGATCTATAAATTTGTAATCAGTAAAACTTATGAGGGGCTTTTGCGGGTGAGGGTTACGACTGCGAATCACTTTGAGCTTGCGCTGGTGATCTATGACGATGACAAGGCTTTTCTTCGGCTCGTAAGGCACGCCGGGCTGACGGCTCAAAATGAACGGCTGCTGGAAAGGGCGGTTGTGGTTGCGTTCAGTCCTATCAGGGCAGAATCGTTCTGCGACGATATCGACTTATCGGAGGAGCAGCTCGCGGTTCTCCGTCTGAGCATGGCACGTCAGATACGCGCTTGAACGTTATATGGCGAGACCGCGACAGGCTTTCACTTATTCGCCGCGACTTGAAACGCGACAAAGTTTCTGCCGGCATATAGCCGATAGAGTCCAGACTTGCCTGTCTCCTCCTGAATTTGAAGGGGTACCGGCCGTCGTATCTCGCTATCGCGTTTCGAATGTGCCAGGAAAAGTTCGTGCCCGGCTATGTCCATTACTACGAAGATGTCTCCGGTCGTAAATCCGCAGCCATAGGCTCCGGGAGCCAGGGTGTGCCCATCGATCTCGAGCGATGTCTCAGTGAGCAGATAAGCCTGATATCGCCCCTGGTCCTGGCTGGAGTAGCCAGAGTTGTCCACTAATGCGACGAGCACCAGCCTTTGATCTGCAAGACGCAAGCCGCCTGAATTTCTGCCTTGAGTGGGAGCTGTCTGGCCTTTGAAGAACACCGATCCGGGAAAGATCTTCTGAGCTTCCGTAGCATTCAATATGGTCGCCTGCGAGGTGACCGCCGGTCCAGCCTGCGAAGATTTCGTCTGCCCGTTGATAGCTCCCGCGAACAAAACAGTCAGGAGCAAGGCCGCAAGCAATATACGAGTTCTCATTAGTACTCCGATCTGCCAAACATCATAACCCTTTCGCATCGTAAGCAATATCAGGGATGGTATGCAGAAAATTACCTTTCTCAACCGAATGGAGGATGTCCCTTCATCTACGATTCGGTAGCATCGTCCGAACTCCGGCGCCTCAATCTCAGGAACCAGGAAAAAATCGTCCATGCGCAAATGCGCGACACTCTTTGTACTTTCTGCCAGTGCCACTACGCTCCTCGCCCAAAGTTATTACCAGAGCTCCTCAGGGTTCCTGGATAAATGGCAGGCCCGCGCGACCGCAACCCAGTCTCTCCAACCCAAATGGATGGTGCCTGTTGTCTCGCCCTATCCCATGCTCATCCAGGTCTTCCGCTCCGACTTCACCCGTCAGATCTCCCCGACCCATGTCGTGATCTGGAACCTGGGCACCAGCCGTGGTCTCAACCTCATCCCCTTCGGTCGCACCGAGGTCGATATCTTCGTCCCACCCTTCTTCGAACGCGGCGACAAGACGCCAGAGGGATTTGGCGATTTCTCATTCTCCGGCAAATTCCGCATCCTCTCCGCCAATGAGAAGCACGGCAACTACCTGCTCAGCGCCTTCCTTACCGCCACCATTCCGACCGGCAGTCATAAAAATGGGGCCACCAACGCGACCGTTACTCCGTCCGTCGCTGGCGGCAAGGGCTTCGGCAAATTCGACGCCATCGTCGCCATTGGCAGTGCGCTCCCCACAGGCAACACCGGAACTATTGGGCGCACCCTGACTGCCAATGAGGTCTTTCAATATCACGTTCAGAAGTACATCTGGCCGGAGCTGGAGATCAACACTACCGCCTGGTACGGCGGGTCCAACAATGGGAAAGTCCAGACCTTTCTAACCCCGGGTCTCATGCTCGGCAAATACTCTCCTCACGCCAAAGACCCCACCAGCCGGCTGGGTTTCGCCGCCGGGGCCGGTTTCCAGACCGCCGCCACCGCCTTCCACACTTCCAACCATAATCTCGTCTTCACTGGCCGCGTCCTGTTCTAAAGTGCCCCTGGATATTCTTTGCCCGATTGATAAAAATCCACCTTTAGATTGAAGACATCTCTCCTCTTCATCGTTAGTATTTGGCATGTTCCGCCGGTCCGTACAATGATGGTGGGCGCGCAGCAGGATTAAGGTCACAGAGACAGTGAAAATGTCGATCAAAGATCGAAAGTGCATTGGAACGGGCCTTCTGGTGCTTGGAGTCGTCCTCACAGGTCTGAACGTATTCCTGCCTCGACCGGTGAAGGCCGGCAGCCAAGCGGAGGAAGCTGCGACTGCGCGCCAGCAATACACAGAAAAAGTTGCGGCGAAGTACAACTATCGGTTCGGTAAGGACCTTGCCTTTGCGCCTTCCAATGCGACCACCGATACCGGCGAATTTATTGACCCCAGGGATTTTCCGACCGCGGAGTATTGCGGTCATTGTCATCAGGAGAGCCATAAACAATGGCGGGAGTCTGCTCACTCCAACGCCAACCGGGTTCCGTATTACCTGAAAAATGTGGCGCTGCTGAACGACTCCAAAGGAATTGAATATTCACGCCACTGCGAGGGATGTCACGATCCGATCGCACTGGTCTCCGGCGCCCTGACCCAGGCGGGCCCGAAGAAACGACCTTATGATCAGGATGGCGTTACATGCATGGTCTGTCATTCCATTCAGAAGGTGGACACCAGCGGTACCGGTAGCTATGTCCTGGGCGTTCCCGCTGTATTGGTCGATGAGGACGGCAAGCCGATTACGCGCAAGGTCTCCGACGGCGAAATCCTGGCTCATCTTGACCGTCATAGTAAGGCGGTGATGAAGGATTTCTATCGAAGCTCGGAGTTTTGCTCCTCCTGTCACAACGCCGCTTTGCCCCGCAGTCTGAACAATTACAAATGGCAGCGCGCCATCTCGCTGTACGACGAATGGCAGGGGTCCTCCTTTGCCAAGCAGTCGCCGTTACCGTTCTATGTCAAGGACTCGGTTTCGACCTGCCAGACGTGCCATATGCCGCGCGAGACGCTCATGCTGACCGATTCGGGCGCCAAGAAGGGCCAACTTGCGTCGCACCGGTGGCTGGGAGCCAATACAGCAATTCCAAAGATCTACGGCTTTGACGCGCAGGCGGCAAAGGTTGTTCAGTTTCTTCAAAACGGCGTCTTCAATGTCGATATCTTCGCAATCGAGCATGGTGAAATGGCTGATGGCGGGTCCTCAAAGGGCCTCGTCGCGCCGTTGGGCTTGACGAGTTTTTCCGTCGCTCCGGGTGAAACAATTACTGCCGATGTGGTTATTCAGAATAAGGGAATTGCTCACAGCCATGTACCCGAGCAACGCGATATGTACGAGTCGTGGGTAGAATTTACGGTGAAGGATGCGACCGGAAAAATTCTGCATCAGAGCGGCTTCATCAAGCCGGGCGGCGATCTGGATGAACGCGCCCATAGTTTTACCAATCGTCTGATCAACGTGAATGGCGGTCTCAACGATCTGCACCAGGTCTGGAATAACCGCGTTGTCGCCTACAACAACACCATCCAGTCCGGCCGTTCTCAGCTGGTGCGCTACTCCTTCATCGTGCCGCCGGCCGCTGCCGGTCCGATCAGCATCACTGCCACGGTCCGATACCGTCGCTTCGATCAGCATTTTATGGATTTCGGCATGGGCAAGCACTTTGAGCAGCCGATTGTCGATATGGCTTCGCAGACACGCATCATCAAATTAGGGGAAAACCTGCCGGTCACGCCAGGTCCGGAAGAGAACAAGGAGTGGATGCGCTGGAACAACTATGGAATCGCGTTGCTCGATGCGCAGCAATACGCTGCTTCGGCTCGCGCTTTCGAACGCGTCGCCCAGCTTCGGCCGGATTACGGTGACGCCTACACGAATCTGGCCATCGTCCAGATCCAATGGCAGCGATACAACGATGCTCGACCAAACCTGGAGAAGGCGTTGGCGTTGAGTCCGGGCAATGCCAGGGCGCTTTACTATCGTGCCCTGGTCGAACGCAACCTGGGCAACATGGAGATGGCCATCGCCGATCTTCAAAAAGTTGTGACCAGCTTTCCGCAATCGCGAGATGCCCATCGAGAGCTGGGCTTCTCCTACTATCAACTGCATAAATACGACCTGGCGCGTGTCGAATATGAAAAGGTCCAGTCCATCGAACCGAACGATTTATCCGCTCACTACATTCTCTCGATCGTCTATCGGAGACTCGGTCTTATCGATCGTTCCAAGCAACAAGCCGCTCTTTTCGCAGATCATAAGGATGATCCCACCGCAAGCACTTATGCTTTCGAGTATCTCCAGAAACACACGGAGGTTGCGAACGAAGGCATCGTCTGGCACACGCATGAACTCGATATGCCGTCCAAGCCCGGAAAGCATCCGCCCCAGATCATTGCTCCAAGTTCATCTTCCATGAGTGGCGGAGAGCTCTAGTCAGCCGACCACCTTTTCGATAGCCTTATAAAAGGCATGTGCCAGCCGCGATGAATCATCGCAGAAGGAAACCAGATCTCTGCAAAAAGATCGTAAAGTTCTCATACGAATTCTTGTCGCTTCCGGCTTTGCGACGATCGCGGTCGCTGCTATGTTCAGTCTGCCAGGGCCGTCTGCTCCCGTTGTTTACGCCTACTCGAGCAAAACCCAGCACTCCGGAGCCATTCTCTTCCACGAAAAGGGATGCGAGCACTGCCATGGTACGAATGGGCGCGGCGGCGATCTTGGGCCGGACCTGAGTACCGTCGGTAAGCGCTTAAGCAAGCAGAAGATCGAACATCAGATTCACGATGGCGGCGCCGCGATGCCGGCTTTCGGTGACGTCCTCCAACCGGACGAAGTCAAAGATCTTGTCGATTTTCTTCATGCCAAACGCAAGGCTCCGAAGAGCTCTCCTGTTGCCCCGTAGTGGCAAAAGTTACAACTTCGTACCTTTGCCTTCGACCAGGGTCACAATCTGGTCCGGCTTCGCGATCGTAAATTTCTCTTTCGCGCCGCTGGGCCAGTGCACTTCAACCGCATCGATGGTGATCGCGTCGCCAATCCCGAAGTGAATACGTGGATCGTGAGTGGAAGCATAGCTGCCACCTGAAACAACATCTCCGCGCTGCCGCTGGCCGCCGGCGGTGAGGTATACCGTAGCGCCAATCGCGTCGCGCGGGCTTTTCGGGCCGCCAATCAGTTTCAATTCCACCCAGTGATGGGTGTCGGGTGAGACGTTGCGCAACAGGGCGGGATGACCGTCCAGGACATTGATGACGACATCAAGTTTTCCATTGTTGAACAGGTCGCCAACTGCCAACCCTCTGCCGATGTATACCTTCGCGAGGCCGCTGCCTTCGACAGCCGGCATGAGGTCGAACTTTTTCCCGTCGATATTTCGGAACAGCAAGGGGCGCTGCGCCCACGTCGTTCCCCAGCTCGAATGGTCGACGCCGGGGTATACATGGCCATTCGTAATCATGATGTCCTTCCAGCCGTCGTTATCAAAGTCGAGAAACGCATTTCCCCAGCCGAGAAAGGGAACGGTTGGTTCGGCAATGCCCATCGGGTAGCTGACGTCAGTGAAGTTCGCGTTGCCATCATTGCGATAGAGCGGATTGTAATCGTCGGAAAAAGTAGTGTTGTAGAAATCCACGAGGCCATTGTTGCGGTAATCACCAAAAGCAATTCCCATCGAAGCGGTTTCGCGACCATTCTCATTCAGCGCATAGCCGGAGGCGTAGCTGGCATCTTCGAAGGTGCCATCGCCCTTATTGAGATAGAGATAGTTCGGCGTTGAGTCGTCCGCCACGAGAAGATCGGGTTTGCCGTCATCGTTCACGTCGATGAAGAGCGAAGCGAGCCCATAGTATCCGGCTTTGTCGTTGACTCCTGCCTTCTCGCTGACATCGGTGAAGGTCCCATCGCCGTTGTTGTGAAATAAATGATCTGGTTCACCCTTTAGACCTCGGGGACCGCACATAACCTCCTGCCCGCGAAACTGACACAGGGTGGCTCCCTGATCGCTGGAAGCCGGCTGATTTGCCATGTCGTAGTGGACGTAGCCGGGGACGAAGAGATCGAGACGGCCATCGCCATCGTAGTCTCCCCAGGTGGCTCCGGTTGACCAGTTGCCCAGCGTCACTCCTGCTTTTTCGGCGACGTCGGTGAAAGTGCCGTCGTGGTTGTTGTGATACAGCCGATTCTTGCCGAAGTTGCTGACATAGATATCGGGCCAGCCATCGTTGTCATAGTCCGCGATGGCAACGCCGACGCCCCATCTGTCATTCGTGACGCCTGCCTTTGCGGCGACGTCGGTAAAGGTGCCGTCATGGTTGTTATGAAAGAGCGCAGCTTTAGGCCCGACTGTTTTTCCATTGAGAGCGTCGACGGTTGACCCGTTGACGAAATAGATATCGAGCCAGCCATCGTTGTCGTAGTCGATCAAGCCGACGCCGGAGCCGTTTGCCTCAATGATGTAACGCTTCTCCGGAGTTCCCATGGTGTGCTTCCAGCTTGTCAAGCCAGCCTTTTCGGCGACATCCTGAAAGATGATGGGACCATTTTTGACGAAGCCGCCAGC
>DATAVY010000030.1:0-6168 GCA_036267495.1 Edaphobacter sp. | reverse complement strand
TCGGACATGAGGCGGAGCTTGTCTTCGCCGGGGATCGCGGTGGGGTGGACCTGGATGAACTCGCCGTTGGCGTAGAAGGCGCCCTGCTGGTAGAGGGCGGATTGGGCGGAGCCGGTGCAGACTACGGAGTTGGTGGATTTGCCGAAGATGGCTCCGTTGCCTCCGGTGCAGACGATGATGGCGTCTGCCGGGAAGGTGCGGGTCTCCATGGTGCGGAGGTCCATGGCGGTGATGCCGCGGCAGGCGCCTTTGGAGTCGAGGACGGCAGAGAGGAACTCCCAGCCCTCGTATTTTTTGACTTTCCCTTCGGCTTCGTAGCGGCGGACTTGTTCGTCGAGGGCGTAGAGAAGTTGCTGGCCTGTTGTCGCGCCCGCAAATGCCGTTCGGTGATACAGCGTGCCGCCGAAGCGGCGGAAGTCGAGCAGGCCTTCGGGGGTGCGGTTGAAGGGGACGCCCATGCGGTCGAGGAGGTCGATGATGGCGGGGCCTTGTTCGCACATGAGCTTGACCGGAGTCTGGTTGGCGAGGAAGTCGCCGCCGTAGACGGTGTCGTCGAAGTGGGCCCAGGTGCTGTCGCCTTCGCCCTTGAGGTTCTTGGCGGAGTTGATGCCGCCCTGCGCGCAGACGGAGTGGGAGCGCTTGACGGGGACGATGGAGAAGAGGTCGACCTTGCCGCCGGCTTCGGCGATCTTGATGACGGCGGCGAGTCCGGCCAGGCCTCCGCCTACTACGATGATTCTTGGGGTTGCTGCTGCCATTTTTAATCCTTTAGTGGGTTATCGCGATGTACGAGCTAATTTTGCACTTCCCAACACACCTAAGAAACCGACAATCACGAAAATTCCAGCCATTTTATTAACGAGGCGCAGTTTTGAATCGCCATAAGCCGCTTGATGAGCCAGAAGAACAGGTTTGGAACGTGAAGGAGTGACCCACATCGCCGTCAACATGTCCCGCCATCCCTCGAAGGGCTTCAATTGCCAACTCATTTGTCGAAAGGTTAGTTGGGCGACGAACATCCCAATGCACACCAGTGCCAAGCTAAGAGGAAACAGAACCCGCAATGTTCCAATCATCACCGTACCTCGCCGGGCTGTTGCGAACTGGTCGAGTTCGGCGGCGGTGTTGCTGGCTTGAGAAGTGTGATGCCGGGTTGGTCAGGCATCACGTCATCAGGCGCGGGCGGAGCGGTGACGACGGCGAAAATGCTGGCGAGTCCCATGACGCAGAGAGCGGTTCCGGCGATGCCGCAGACCCAGCCGAATTTCTTGCGGGCCTTGTCGCCGGGGGTGATGCCCCACTTGGCGGCGAAGAGCCAGATGCCGTAGGCGAAGTGCCACGTGGTGGCAATCATCGCGATGACGTAGATGGCGAGCATCCACGGGTTGGAGAGCTCGTGCTGGACCTTGGCAAAAGCTGCGCCGGGGTGCTCGGGTAGCGAGACGCCGCTGAAGCGCTGTCGCCAGACGTGCTGGATGATGTAGAGGAAGGCGATGACGCCGGTGATGCGCTGGCTCAGGTACATCCAGTTGGAGGCCCAGGGGTATACGTTTACGTTGACGCGGCCGCGGAAGGCGATGAAGAGGCCGTAGAGCGCGTGGAAGGCGAGAGGGATGAAGATGAAGGTCCACTCGAGAACGCGGACGAGCGGGAGGGAGTTGAGGAACTTGACCTGCTGGGCGTAGGCGAGGGGGCCGTTGATGGTCTCGTAGTTGGAGACGATGTGTTCGACGAGGAAGGCGCCGATGGGGATGATGCCGGTGAGCGAGTGGAGTTTGCGCCAGAAGAAAGAGTGGCCAACGCCCGCGCGGAGCGGTTGCACTCCAGCTTTGATTCCATGGGGTGGTGGCGTAGCAGGAGGTGCTGGCTGGGCGGCGGTGGCCATGGGAACTCCTTCAGATCATGATGCATGCACTGAGAGGAAGGAAAAAGTGCAGGCACAAAGATTATTTCGCCGCGTTTGGCAAGCGTCAAGAAAAGTGCCCTGGTTTGTGCGGTTATCGTGAACTTTGTGCGATTAGTTTGGTGTTTATTGAAATCATGAGGGTTGGAGATGCGGCCAGAGAGTACTCATGAGTGCGGCGAAGGCTCGTCCGCGGTGGCTGAAAGTGAGTTTGGTTTCGATGTCGAGCTCGGCCATGGTCTTGTCTTGCTGAGAGAGATAGAAGAGGGAATCGTAGCCGAAGCCGCCAGTGCCTTGGGGTGTTGCGAGGATCTCGCCTTCGACGGTGCCGTTGCCGATGGCGAGGATCCTGCCGTCGCGGGCAGCGGCGAGGACGCAGCGGTAGCGGGCTTTGTGGGGCGGGGGAAGGCTGCGGAGGGTCTGGAGGAGGCAGAGGTTGTTGCGCTCGTCGGGTGTGGCGTTGGATGGGCCGGAGAAGCGCTGGTCTTCGGCGTAGCGGGCAGAGCGGACGCCGGGGGCACCGTTGAGGGCGTCGACTTCGAGGCCGGAGTCGTCGGCTATGACGATATGGCCGGGGGCATGGCGGGAGTAATAGATCGCTTTGAGGCGGGCATTGCCTTCGAAGATCGGCTCGTCTTCGGCTGGAGCGGAGATTTCTTTCAGGTTCGGGAGTGGCGCGAGGATGTGCTGCGTCGCCGCGGCGGCGAAGTCTCGGAGCTTGCCGGGGTTGGAGGTGGCGATGTAGAGGGTCATGTCCCTTATTGGTATATCGCAAAGGCAACAGCAGATTCCTCCGCCACGCTGCGGAATGACAAACAAAACAAAAAGAACGCCGATTAAAAACGGCAGATACTACCGCTGTCCATCAATGCGGAGACGGAGGAATGCGACGACTCCCCATGGATGATGGCCGTAGGCGGAGTTGAGCACGTCGGGTGTGACGTAGGTGGTGAATTGAGCTCCGGGAGCGGTGAGGATGTGGGGGATGATGCGAAAGTCGCGATCATAGCCAAGGGAATAGGCGGCAACGTGTCCAATGGGTGACTCGGTGAAATTGCTGGGGAGACCGGAGCCGGGGGGAAGGAGGAGTTCGTTGGAGCGGCCAGCATTTTCGATGCGCGTCCAAAAGTAGTTGCGGGTGTGGAAATGGAGGAGGGATTCCAGGAGATAGCTGTTTTCGATACTTGAATCGTTTCCACTTTGGGGAAGGGATTTGGTTCGGCCCCAGAGAAGCGTGATGGACCAGTTGCCGGTCGCGGGGGTGGGCATGTCCATTCCAGGCATGCTGGTGGTGTCGTGGTGGATGCCAATGGGACGGTTGTACATGATGGATGCGGTCTGGCGCTGCTGGTTTTCTGCAGGGTTGAGGGCTTCGGGGCTGACGATGTGGGCGATGGAATACTGGCTGGTCCAGTTGGGAGTGGGGGAGAAGGTGATGCGTGAGGTGTAGCTGTCGATGGCATGCCCGTTGGGAGAGGGTTGGAAGCCCCAGCGCTGCTCGGTCGGTTCAGCGCCGTGAAAGCCGGACTCTTCGAATCGGAGCCAGCGCCAGGTGAGGCCGGCGGTCAGGACGTTGAAGGCGATGTGGGTCGAATCCTGCTGGTGATGGCCGAGGGCTGCGATGGGATCTTCGGATGCGGAGAGTCGGTGGGGATAGGCAGTGGGGCCGATGGCGGGGTCGCCGACAGGGGCGGCGTAGAGGCTTAGAAGACTGTTTTTGCTGAGGTGAATATCGTAGAGGGCGGCGATCTCCATGAAGAAGTCGTGAGGGTGCTGACCGTCGATAATAGGTTTGCCGAATGCGGTTTCGCCTTGCTGGAAGAGCTCGGGGTATTGACGGCCGGAGATGGTTGCGGGTTCGAGAGAGAGCATGGCGCGGAAGGTGAATTGGCCGTATTTACCGTTCTGCCCGAGCTGACGCATAGCCATCGGCATGATCCAGTTGGTCGAGAAGAATTTATCTCCGTCTCGTTGTGCGGTGGAGGATGAACCGGCAGATGCATGTTGCTGGATATCGGCGATAAAGGCGTTGCCGTGGACCATAACGGTCCAGCCTCGATAATTGCGCATGAGCATGGCGACTGGTGTTGACGGCGGTTCAACGCTGGTGCCGGAGCTGGTGTGATTGAGCTCCGTTTCGATGAGAGTGGCCGGTGGCTGCATCATCTTCATGTCATGCATCTCCGGCATGTTGGGCATAGAGCCGCGTTGCGTCTGCGCGCCTGCAGGGGGGATGACAATTAAAACTGCGGCGAGCAGCGCCGCTTGTAGAGCATGGAGCATGGCAATTCCTCGTCTTGGAAGTTGCATGATGAGACAGACAGCGCAAAAGAAGCGCCGGGAGGCGCAGAGGCTCAAGGGGAAATCAGATGCGAAGAACTATCGGAAAGACTCGATGGGGAGGCGCTTTTGAGGGGAAGCGAACGAGCGAATGAAAGGCGGGAAGGGTGTTGAAAGGCGATGGCGTGATGGCGAAGCCGTGTTGCAGAAACTGTTCAGGAATCGATGGAATGACAATGGGTGAGGGCTGCTGATGAGTGCTGCAGCAGGCTCGGAACGGATGGTTGCGTGTGCCGCCCTTCGGGCAATGACTGCAGATGGGCGATGAGATGTGTTGTGGCTTCAGGCAGAATGCGGCGATCGGCGAAAGCAGCGCGAGACAGAGGATCGTCACGAAAAGGTTCACCTGGTTTTTCATGTCAGCAAGTTTGACGCAATACTGAACAGGTTGATACAGCCTGGAACGGATTAATCTGTTATTGCGATTCTATTCTTCTGCTAAGGGAAGCGGAGGGTATGAAATTGTCTTCGGCATCGTATTGTGCAGACTCGTTGTGCAGATTCGCGCGAACAATTCACAATGGTCTTCGAATAAAGACCTTCAAAGGAGAAAAAACTGATGGCGACCATGAACGCGCATACGGAGTATCTGGCATTTCATACGAAACAGCGACGCGAGATGGTGCACATTACTCCTCAGGTGGAGGAGATCGTGGGCCGCAGTGGCATTGAGGATGGGTTGTGTTTTGTCTCGCCGATGCATATTACTGCTGCGATTTATGTGAACGATAACGAAGACGGACTGATCGAGGACATTGGCGTGTGGCTGGAGAAACTGGCACCAGCGCGACCGGGCTACAAGCATCATCAGACCGGGGAGGATAATGCCGACGCATACCTGAAGGCGTTGCTGCTGCATCATGAGACGACTCTGCCGGTGACTCGAGGACGGCTCGATCTGGGAACCTGGCAGCGTGTGTTCTATGCGGAATTCGACGGCCAGCGATCGAAACGGGTTATTGTGAAGTTGCTGGGTGTCGCAAAAGGATGATATCGACGCGCCGATTCTGTGTGCGCCCACCTTCGGTGGCATTGCTGGCGACAGGATGGAATTCGGCATATCCGGCGGCGGAGAGATTCGCGGGGTTGATGGGGCCGCGTTCCAGAAGCAGACGGGCGATGGCGGTGGAACGGGCTGTGGAGAGTTCCCAGTTGCTGGCGAACTGTGCAGTGTGGATCGGAACGTTGTCGGTGTGACCTTCGACTCGAAGCGACCCGGGCGGAAGCGTCTTCGCTAGGATGGCAATCATGGTAATCGCGGAGGCTCGAACCTCTGCCGAGCCGGAGGGGAAGAAACCGATCTCATGCAGCGAGATAACCAGGCCGTCGGAGGTGATGCGCATCGTCATACCGCCTGGAGGAAGGCGGCCGGCGGCGATCTCTTCTGCGAGCAATTTCGTGAGGCGTGCCCTGGTCTGCTCCAGCGTTTCCGTACTGGATGTAGGCAGGGGCGGAGTGAGTGCGGCCGGTGTCGCCTTCGCGATGATTGCGGCATTGTGATCGGTGAGCGGCGGCGTCTTCGAGTGCGCGTCGAAGGTGCCCAGCGGCGTGAAGGCGGATTGCATCGCTTCGGCGAGCTTGATCTGCTTGTTCTTGTCGGTCTGGCTGGAGGCGAACAGGACAACGAAAAAGGCGAACAAGAGCGTGATGAAGTCGGCGTAAGAGACCAGCCATCGCTCATGATTGACGTGCTCAGGATGTTTTTTCCTGCTCATGCCTTGACCTCGGAGGGCTTTTGGGATTCTGCCGGTTCGGAGTCGAATAGATAGGTGCGGAGCTTGGTTTCGATCATGCGCGGGTTCATGCCTTCGAGGATGGAGATGACGCCCTCGAGCATCATTTCTTTGATCATCTGCTCTTCACGATGGCGAAATTTGAGTTTACCGGCGGCAGGAAGGCAGATGAGATTCGCCATCGCGACGCCG
>DATAVY010000029.1:0-2495 GCA_036267495.1 Edaphobacter sp. | reverse complement strand
ACTTCCGCAGTGCGAGCAAAACGGCGCTGTGCCCTCTAACTCCGAGCCACACTGCTGGCATCGATCCATGTACAACGGGTCCACAGTCTTTTTGAAATATTACCTCGCCTTGAGAGCCTTGACGCATGAGTGGCGCGAATTCCCTGTCTACCGCCTGCACGCAGAGCAGCAGCGAATGCCTTATGCATAGCATCTTTCACGCGAAATCCAGATTTGCGAGAAGGCATACGAGCGAGGCAAAACCCAGGCCCGAGTTCTGACCGGTAACAATTCTCAATGGTTCTTGCTGAGAGTCTTCGAGCGCAGCGGCGGCATCTACGCAAAAATAGCAAACGGAAGGCTCCCCAACTGCGCTTGCCGTACCTGATGGAAGGTTTGCTAACGACAATAGCCTTGCCGGCGAACAACGGTTGTCTCGACCCGGAGCGGATCGTCGGCAAACGGGAAGTTGAGAATCTGCTGACGAACCTTGCCGTCCCAACTTCTCGTTTGCGCGTGATCCAGGAGCAAGCCGGGGGAAATCACCACGAGAATGATTTGGTAAACGCTTTGGCGACTTTCGGAGAGTTTGACCAGAGACAACAGCCCTTGTTTCCTGGTGGCGCAGCGCACCGCCGCCGGCATACTGGTGGCTGAACGAGCGAACCGCGAATCTAGAGCTTGCGGAGAAGCCCGTTCATTGTCTTGCGATAGATCTGGAGCGCACTGCGGCCTTTTGGCGTCAGGCGCGCGAGTGTCAGCGGAACTTTGCCGCGGAAGGTCTTGTCAATTTCGATGTAGGCGGCCTCTTCCAACTTCGCGAGGTGATTGGAAAGATTGCCCTTGGTCAGGGCCGTTTCGCGGAGGAGAAATAGAAAGTCGGCCTTTTCGGCTCCAGACAGCAGAGCCATAATCAACAGGCGTGCCGGTTCGTGAACAACGCGGTCCACCTCATCCATTGACCAACTCCACTGGCATGGGATTCGCCTTGAGATAACTGCGGAGGCGGAGCGCGCCAAATACAGCCATCGGTATACCGGCGCTTACCTGGAGCGCAGCCATGAGTTCGTAGCTCGTGCCGGGCATCCACCACAACAACCGCGCAAGGGCTATGAAATAGACACCGAACCACATCCTCAAGGCGCTCTTCAGGCGCCAGCCGTCGGCTACAAGAAGGATTGCAAAAAGAATCCCGAACCCCGGTGCGATGAGCCGGCTTTCCATATGTGGAAAATGTCCCGGCATGGCTATCGCGAAGATCCCGAAGGCAACTGTTACGACCATGGGGCCCCAGAAAGAGAAACGAGACCCAGGGGTGACGCGAGGTTCGGCGTAACCGGAGCGTGGAAACACGATGCGTCGCCGCAACGCCCGAGCGCCCCATAACACAGCACCGGCACAGAAGATTCCCATCCACTGGGTGATCAATTGCGCTACGGGTCCTTTGAGCAGCACCTGCTGAATCAGAACCGTGGTTCCAAGGACGACGAAAATCACTCCACCCATCAGTTGAGGCACACCGGTCTCGGATAAGTACACTCTGGGACGGCTGGCGATCTTATCAATGTCAGGCATAAGCGCCTCTATACGCAGACTAGTCTGCCATAAGGACCAGTCCTTGTCAATTAAGAATTGGGGTTTCGGCTGACTCATTTTGCTGACGCAGGGACCGGGTATCCAAACGATGGAACTCGCCTAACGGCGCAGTGTCTAGCGAACTGCTCCGAGCGGATCGTCGGCAAACGGAAGTTGAGATCTACTGACGAACCTTCCCCGCCTAACTTTCCGTTGGCGCGTAATCCGGCCGAGGTCCCAGGAACGGAATCCGGCATTCCGTACAAAGGTTCGTCAACGAAGACTCGTCGAGAGCATTCTCCGAGTCGCGACTTATCGAACGAGCCCGGCGATCGACCGGATCCGCCTCCCCTGCTGCATCTCGCCGGGCTCTTCGGATAAAGATCTGACGTGAACCGCCCAGAACCTTGTCGATGAGTGACTTGGCGATACTGCGCTTGTTGACGACGCGCGAGAGATCGCAACACCTATGAATTACGGGTGGAGGAAACGAGGCAGTTGGCTCGAGCCATTCCGTTTGCTAGCTTGGCGTAGATGCCGCTGCCTGTGCCCGAACAACTCAGCAAGTCCATTGAGACCCTTTACCGGTCGGAATCGGGCCGGGTTCTGGCTACGCTCGTGCGTCTCCTCGGCGATCTCGATCTCGCCGAAGAGGCTATGCATGAGGCATTCGCCGCCGCTCTGGAATCCTGGCCGCAGATCGGTATCCCGGACAATCCACGTCCGTGGCTCATCTCCACCGCCCGCTTTAAGGCCATCGATGCAATGCGCCGGCGCGCGCGTTTCAACGGAGCGCAGAAAGATCTCATCGCCCACATGGAATCGCGCGTCGACGACGCTCCCAGCGGAGACGAAGAGATCGAGGACGATCGCCTCCGTCTAATCTTCACCTGCTGTCATCCCGCTCTGCCTCCGGAAGCACAGATCGCTCTCACTCTGCG
>DATAVY010000028.1:0-7303 GCA_036267495.1 Edaphobacter sp. | reverse complement strand
CGGTGAAGTCGTCGCCGTACTTGAGGTCGTAGGAGTAGAGCATGATGCCGATCTGGCCATCGGGACGCTTGGGCGGGATTAGCGACATGGTGGTTTTATCGGGGATGGCCCTCATGCCGACGAAGTTGATCTGCTGGAGGTAGGTGCCGTTGTCGCCGCCGGGTTTGAGGCCGTAGAGGGCGAACTGAGTGGCGATGTACTTGGCTGCGATCTCGCTGCCGCGCAGGCCGGGGCCGCGGCCTTCGAGAAGATCGTCGGAGAGGAACTTGACGTGGGCGCGGATTTTTTCCGGGTCGATGGAGGCTTCGGCGGCTTTGACTGCGGGAGGAAGCTGCTGCGCGAGCGCGCTGGTTGCGATGGCGAGCAGAGACGTGGCGAGGATGGCGGTGGAGCGGGTGCGAGGCTTGATGTAGGGCAAGGGTTGGTGCTCCTGAAGGCTTCTTTGGGTGGGTACAAGTCTAATCGTATTCGCGCCGGCATATAGCCTTGTGCGCTTGTGGGTGCATCTTGTTAAGCAAGAGAGCGAAATTGACGTGGGGGAATGCCGGGCTTGCTGCCGCTTGCAAGGGAGTGATTTTGGTATGTTTATCCGCATGGGGATGAAGCACCTTTGCGCGGCGGCGATTTTGTTGTTTGCAGTGTTGCAGGTGGGCGCCGAAGACAAGCTTGCCCAGACGCCGCCGATGGGGTGGAACAGCTGGGACTCCTATGGGCTGACAGTCAACGAGACGCAATTTCGCGCGAATATGGTGGTGATGGCGGCGCAGTTGAAGGAGTTTGGCTGGCAATACGTGGTGGTGGATGAAGGATGGTATCTGGAGAATCCTGAGCTTGCGTCGATGCCGGAGAAGCTGCGCTACACGGTAAATGCAAGCGGTCAGTATGAGCCGGCGGTGAACCGGTTTCCTTCGGCGAAGGGTGAGGCTGGGTTCAAACCGCTGAGCGATGCGGTGCATGAGAATGGGCTGAAGTTCGGGATTCATATTATTCGCGGCATTCCGAAGCAGACGGTGCTGGCGAATCTGAGGATCGGGAAGACGAAATATCGCGCGGGGTTGGCGGCGGATACGACGGATAAGTGCCCGTGGAATCCGGACAACTTTGGCGTGAAGGCGAATGCCGCGGGGCAGGCGTGGTATGACGCGCTGATGAAGCAATATGCGTCGTGGGGTGTGGACTACATCAAGGTGGACTGTATTGCTTCGCATCCCTACAAGGGCGCGGAGATTGCGATGATCCACAAAGCGATTGGGCGATCGGGGAGGACGATGGCGCTGAGTCTGTCGCCGGGGCCTACCGCGCTCGAAAATGCGGAGGAGGTGGGGAAGAATGCGCAGTTGTGGCGCATCTCCGATGACGTGTGGGACCGGTGGGACAAGACGGATGGAAAGGATTGGCCGCAGAGTGTGAAGGCGCAGTTTCCGGTGATTGCGAGCTGGGCGAAGTATGCGCGGCCGGGGAACTGGCCGGATGCGGATATGCTGCCGATCGGACAGCTGCGGCCGGCGCCGGGATGGGGCGCGGCGCGGGCTTCGCGGCTGACTGCGGATGAGGAGCGGACGATGATTACGTTGTGGGCGATGGCGCGATCGCCGCTGTTTCTGGGGGGAAACCTGACGATGATGGACGATAGGTTGAAATCGCTGCTGACAAATCCGGGAGTGATTGAGGTGGATCAGCACTCCCTGGACGCGCATATGCTGGGGCGGGATGGGGATGTGGTGGCCTGGGTGTCGGTGTCGGTGAATCGGGATAAGAATTATCTGGCGCTGTTCAACCTTGGAGATACGCCGGTCCATGTGGACAAGACATTTGCCGAGTATGGGTTTATCGACAGGGCGCAGTACAACGTGCGGGATCTTTGGATGCGGAAGGAACTGGGGCCGTTGAATACGGTGACGGTGGAGCTGCCACCGCATGGGTCGGTGATGCTGTCGTTACATGAATGAGGCGTGTCGGTTGCTTCGCGCGCGGCTTCGCCTTAGTATCGCCCCTGAGGGACATTCCCAGGAATTTCGAAGAACAGGGCGAAGATGGATGTGAATCGGGCGAAGTCAGAGGGTGGGCGATCGGCTGAGGCGGAGCGGCTGGTTTCGGCGGGAAGGGTCGAAGACGATGCGGCGTTTGAGCTGAAGCTGCGGCCTACGCGGCTGGCTGAGTTTATCGGGCAGACGAAGGCGAAGGAGCAACTGGCGATTGCGCTGGAGGCGGCGAAGTCGCGTGGGGAGGCGCTGGACCATGTGCTGCTGTTTGGGCCGCCGGGGCTGGGGAAGACTACGCTGGCGACGATTATTGCGAATGAGATGGGTGTGGGGTATCAGCAGACGAGCGGGCCGGCGCTGCAGATTCAGGGGGATTTGACTGCGATTCTGACGAATTTGAAGGAAAAGCAGGTGCTGTTTCTGGATGAGATTCACCGGTTACAGCCGGTGCTGGAGGAGAAGCTTTATACGGCGCTGGAGGACTATAAGCTGGACATTATCATCGGGCAGGGGCCGGCGGCGCGGACGCATGTGATGGAGATACGGCCATTTACGTTTGTGGCGGCGACTACGCGGCCTGGATTGTTGTCGTCGCCGCTGCGGTCGCGTTTTGGGATTTTGTTGCGGCTGGAGTTCTATACCGATGATGAGCTGCGGTTTGTGGTGGAGCGCAGCGCTGAGGTGATTGGGGTTCCGATCGATCGCGATGGGGCGGCGGAGATTGCGATGCGGTCGCGGGGGACTCCGCGGATTGCAAACAGGCTACTTAGGCGGGTTCGGGACTTTGCGCAGGTGCGGGCGTCGGGCCGGATTGACCGGGAGACTGCTTGTAAAGCATTGGAACTGCTGGAGGTGGATGCGCATGGGTTCGATGAGCTGGACCGGCGATTATTGCGGACGATTATTGAGAAGTACGATGGTGGGCCGGTGGGGCTAAACACTTTGGCTGCTGCACTTGCGGAGGAGCAGGATGCGCTGGAGGAGGTTTATGAGCCGTTTCTGATTCAGATCGGGTTTCTGGACAGGACGCCGCGGGGGCGTGTGGCTACGCGGCTGGCTTATGAGCATTTGGGGATTGAGATGCCGCGGAAGTTGAGTTTGTTTTCGTAGTTTTTTTCTGGCGTGGTGGAGGGACGCTTTTGCAGGGGATTTTGCGTTTTTTTGTGTGCAGAACGTGGTTTTTTGATGGTAAAAACGTGGTGAGTTTGTGGTGGAAACATGGCTTTAGAACGCAGCTAATCGGGCCTCGAAAATTTTCCTTTTTTTTTAAATATTTCTGTGGATTTCTGCCTTATTGGATGGGACGGAATGAAGGACCAAGAGCAAGACGCGAGGACGTTGTTCGAGGCGGCTCTTCGTCTGCCCTCTGAACGGAGAGCAGCGTTTCTGGAGGAGGCGTGCCGGGATGCGCCTGAGCTGCGGCAGGAGGTGGAGAGGCTTCTCGGCGGTGGCAAGGATGCGGGTGCGCCGGCTGCTCCGTTCAACGGACATCTGCCTGCGGGAACGAAGCTGGGGCGGTATGCGATCGTGGAGGCGCTTGGGTTCGGCGGGATGGGCATTGTGTATCGAGCGCGCGACGAGAGGCTGGAGCGCGTGGTGGCGATCAAGATTCTTTCGCCCGGGCTTTTGAGAGGAGAGGATGCGCGGCGGCGTTTTCATAAGGAGGCGCTGGCGCTGGCGAAGTTGAGCAGCCCGCATATCGCCGCGGTGTACGACGTGGGGGAACAGGACGGTATCGACTACATCGTGATGGAGTGCGTGCCGGGCGAGTCGCTGGCGAACAAGCTGACGTCGGGGCCTTTGACGGTGAAGGACGCCACTTCGATTGCGCAGCAGATTGCCCAGGCGCTGGAGGAGGCGCATGAGCAGGGCGTAGTTCACCGGGACCTGAAGCCGTCGAATGTGATGGTGACTCCGAAGGGACAGGTGAAGGTGCTGGACTTCGGCCTGGCGAAGCTGCTGGAGGCGCGAGCGAACGGTGAGACACAGTCGGTGCTGGAGACGCAGCATCTTGTGGGTACGCCGCCGTATATGTCGCCCGAGCAGGTGCATGGGAAGATGCTGGATGGGCGAACGGACCTGTGGAGCCTCGGGGTTGTGTATTACGAGACGCTGACGGCGCGAAGGCCGTTCACTGCGGACAGCACGATTGGGGTGTTGCGTGCGATCGCGGAGACGAAGCCGACGCCACTGCGCGAGGTCCGGGTGGACGCTCCGCCGCAGGCAGAGCAGATTGTAGGGCGCGCGCTGGAGAAGGACCTGGTGAGCCGGTATCAGTCGGCTTCGGAGGTGGTTCGGGATACTTCGGATTTGCTGATGCGGATGAGCAGTACGGAGTTGCCGGTATTTGAGCCGCGGGGGAAGCACGTCTCGCGAATCGTGGCTTTTTCCGCGGGGTTCGCGATACTGGTTGCCGTTGGTCTGGGCCTCTGGTTTCACCATCGGTTGTCGAACGTGCGCTGGGCTACGGAGGAGGCGCCGCCGGAGATCGCGAATCTGCTGGCGACGAACAGACCGCTGGCGGCCTTTCTTCTTCTCGAGAAGGCTCAGGGGCTTGCGCCGACCGATCCACAGCTCAAGAAGATCGCGGATGAGAACACGACCTCTGCTTCGGTTGCATCGTCGCCTTCAGGGGCTACGGTCGAGATTCAGGATTATCTCGCGCCCGATTCGGGATGGCGCAAGCTTGGGATTACGCCACTGGCGGATGTTCGGATTCCGCAGGGATACTTCCGGTGGCGGCTCTCCAAAGATGGCGTGGGGGAGTTGGTTGCGGCGCCGCTGACTGAGAAGAAGATGAATTTCGACCTCATGAAACAGCAGAAGCAGCCTGAGGGAATGGTGTATGTGCGGGGAGGCTACTGGACGGACCTCGTCGGGTTTGTGGGATGGGTGGGCCCCTACACACTACCTGCGTATTATGTCGATCGCCATGAGGTGACGAATCGCGATTACCAGAAGTTTGTCGACAGCGGAGGTTACAACAGGAAGGAGTACTGGACGGAAAAGTTTGTGCGCGATGGGAAGGAACTCCCGTGGGAGCAGGCGATGCAGGAGTTTCGCGATACGAGCGGCCGGCCGGGGCCTTCGACGTGGGCGGGCGGACATTATCCCGAGGACAAGGCGGATTTTCCAGTGGGCGGGGTGAGCTGGTTTGAGGCAGCGGCGTATGCGAGGTTTGCCGGTAAGCAGCTACCGGTCTTTGCACAGTGGTTCCAGACTTCACCCGCGGATATTGCCTCTTACATTGCCCGGGTGAGCAATATTTCCACGAACGCTCTTGCTCCAGTGGGAAAGTATCCGGGGATTGGACCGTATGGGACGAACGATACGGCGGGCAATGTTCGCGAATGGGTGGCGAATCCGGTGGATAACGATCTTCGGTTCATTCTTGGAGGATCGTGGAAGTCACCTTCGTATCTTTACTACAGTCCTGAGTCGGCTTCCCCGTTCGATCGATCGGAGACGGATGGTTTTCGATGCGTGAAGAATCTGGGCCCGCTGCCTGAAGGTTCAACTGGGCCGGTGACACGCAACACACGCGATTTTGCGAAGTTCAAGCCTGCTTCGGACGATGTGTTTCATGCTTATGAGTTGCTGTATGCCTATCCGAAGACTGCATTGAACGCAAAGAACGACGGCGTGATCAAAGAGACGGTGGACTGGCGCGAGGAACGAGTTTCCTTCGAGACGGGATACCGCGGAGAGCGGATGTCAGCGTACTTATTTCTGCCGAAGAATGTGAAGCCGCCTTATCAGACAGTGCTGTTCTTTCCGAGCGCGCGGGTGATGTTTATGAAGGGCAACGAAGAAGGCCGCGAGCTGGGAGATATCACGTTTTTCGATTACATCATTCAGAGCGGACGGGCGGTGATGTATCCGATCTACGAGGGCACCTACGAGCGGCAGGTGACGTTTCAACTTCCGAGCGGGTCGCAGAGCACCGTTCTGACCACGGACTGGTACAAGGATGCGGCGCGGTCACTGGACTATCTGGCGACAAGACAGGACATCGACAATAGCAAATTGGCGTATCTGGGTGTGAGCATGGGTTCGGCGGAAGGAGTGATCATCACCACGCTGATGCAGGACCGTTTGAATACGGCGATCTTTCTGGATGGAGGATATTTTCTGGATAAGCCGCCTGCGGGAAGCGACCAAGCGGACTTCGCTCCGCGGATGAAGAAGCCTGTGCTGATGGTGAACGGGCGCTACGACTTTACGTTCTCGGTGGAGCAGGCACAGAATCCGCTGTTCGAGATGCTGGGCACACCGGAGAAGGATAAGAGCCATGTTTTGCTGGATACGCCGCACGATGTGACGGAGCAGCGGCCTCAACTGGTCAAGGTCGTCCTCGACTGGCTCGATCGCTACCTGGGACGGGTGAATCAATAGGCGTTAAAAACCCGGTCCCAAAGACGGGACCGGGTTTTCGCGAAGATCTTTCTTCAATTTATCGCTGCGGGATTTATCGCTGCGGGATGAATCGCTGCGGGATGAATCGGGCGTCACCTGTCTTCGACCGGTGATAGAGCAATGCTGCGAGGAGGGTGAGGCCGGTGGCGAAGAGCAGCCATGTGCCGGGTTCGGGGACTGTGGATGGGGCGTCGATCTCGAAGTTTACTGTGGCGATGGTGTCTTGCGCGCCTCCGTCGGAGCCTCCGAGGATGGAGAAGAAGCCGGTGTAGACGCCGGGGGCGATGGTTGAGGGAAGGTCGACGGTGAAGAGAGTTGATGCGACTCCAACGCCGGGGTCGAGAGTGAAGGGAAAGTTAGTGAGAAAGCCGGAGTCGTCGATGGTCGCGCCGTTGAGGGTGAGGTTGAAGTTGTCGCCGTTGAGGAAGATGGTTCCGGTGTTGCTGAAGGGAGCGGAGGCGTTGGCGTCGAAGGTGAGGGTGGCGCCGGGGATTGCTGTCTGAACCGGATTGCTCAGCGTGAGGTTGAGCGTGTCGGCTGCGGCGGGCATGGCCAGAGCGAAGGATGCGAGAAGGGCGATGGAGAAGGAAAGGGCCGTTTTTTTGATGTTCATTTTTTAATTCCTCATTTTTTCTGGATCAGAAGTTTTTTATTACTGGTAGAGGGCCGGTCTTGGTGGCCCCCTAAAGTTTTCGAATAGGTAGCGGATCGAAGAACAAGCAACAGCAAAGGCAAAGACGAATACGGGGGTTCTTCGCTGCGCTCAGAATGACAAAATATTTTTTTGCTATCTAGCATCTAGAAACATTGCTCCTGCCATTTTGAAAACACTGCTACGGCCATTTTAAAAACACTGCGGTACTAGCTTATTTGCTGCCTGGAAGGGCGACGCGGAGACTGGCGCC
>DATAVY010000027.1:0-5072 GCA_036267495.1 Edaphobacter sp. | reverse complement strand
CATCCGGTGTCTCCTCCATCAGAATTTTGCGTGCAACTTCTTCGTTCGTCGATGCGGATAACTCTAAGCTGCTGCCGCCGCTTCCTTTTCCATTGCGCCCTTGTAGGTTGTCAGCGCAAGGAGCGGGAAATAGTCGCGATACAAGTGGTATGCAAGATAAAACACGCGGGGAAATCCGGTGCCGGTGTAAACTGCCTCGCCGTTGCGTCCTGCTGCCGATTCGTCCCAGGTTCCTGTCTCGGTCTGTCGCGATACCAGCCAGCGAATACCCTTCGCTACCGAATCGCTCCGCGTATCGCCGGCTGCGAGGAGGCCCAGCAGAGCCCATGCGGTCTGCGATGGCGTGCTTGGTCCGATGCCGCGCAGAGTTGGATCGTCGTAACTGGTGCAGGTCTCGCCCCAGCCGCCGTCCGCATTCTGCATCATGCGAATCCACTCGGCTGCCTGCTGAATTGCCGGCTCATGGTTCCACATACCCATGGCTTCTAAACCACGCAAGACAAGAAACGTGCCATACAGATAATTGACGCCCCAACGGCCAAACCAGCTGCCGTCGGACTCCTGTTCCTTGAGCACAAACTGAATTGCCTTCTCCACCCGCTTGTCGCGGCGGGTGTATCCGTAGTTCGCGAGCATCTCCAGAATGCGCCCGGTAATGTCGACAGTCGGCGGGTCGAGCATCGCATTGTGGTCGGCGAACGGAATGTACTCGAAGATCATCTTGGTGTTGTCTTTATCGAAGCTGGCCCAGCCGCCGTTCTTGCACTGCATAGCGAAGATCCAGTCCAACGCACGCTGCGACACGTCAATCTGGTTGCGTTCGCGAGGATGACTGACACAATTCAATGCGAGAAGAACTTGCGCTGAATCATCGACATCCGGATAGAACTCATTGTTAAACTCGAAGTACCATCCACCCGGCTGCACGTTGGGAAGACTCCTGGACCAGTCTCCCTTGCTTCGAACTTCTTTCGACATCAGCCAGTCCGCCGCTTTGATCATGCGGGGATCGGTCTTGGCAACGCCAGCCTCGCCCAGCGCATAGACAGCCTGCGCCGTATCCCATACCGGAGAAGAACAGGGCTGCATGCGGAAGGTCGGTGTCGGATAATCCGGCTCGCCCTCGGGATTGTCGATGCCAAGCTTTTCGAACTCGTCCATTGCGCGAATGAACTGGGGATCGTCCGGCGTATATCCCAGGCAGGCGAGAGCAATCAGAGCATTCAGCATCGCGGGATAGATTGCGCCCAGGCCGTCGGATTTTTCGAAGCGCTCGAGCATCCACTTCTCGGCCTTCTTCAGAGCCATCTTGCGCAGCGGGCGAATATGAACCCGTTCCGCCCAATGAGCAACGCGGTCCGCAGCCAGAAAGATATTTCTCCAGCCAATAATCTTCTTTCTATCCCACTTCAGATAGAGATTCGCGTTGGCGCGGCCCCCCACAAAGAGCTCATCGATTCCCTGCTCCGGCGTGAGCTTCTTAAAGGGTTTTTTCGCATACGCAATCGACAACGGCACAACGATGGCGCGCGACCAAGCCGAAATCTCGTAGATATTGAAGTACCACCACTTCGGAAACAGAATCAGTTCCGGCGGCACCGCGGGAACGGCGTCGTACTCATACTGCCCCATGAAGCACAGATAAATCTTGGTGAAGGTGTTGACCTCGGTCACGCCGCCATTGGCAAGAATCCACTCCCGCGCCTTTACCAGCACAGGATGATCGGCCGGCCAGCCCATCAGTTTCAATGCCAGATACGCCTTCACCCCGAGCGAGATATTCGATGGGCCGTTGGGATAGATGCTCCAGCCGCCATCGTCATTCTGCTGGCGAAGGATCTCATTGACGGCGCGTTCCATCCGGCCGCGATCTCCCGTACCCAGCAGCGTGTGCACAAAGATGTAGTCGGACTCGAGCATGCTGTCCGCTTCCAGTTCGCCACACCAGTACCCCTCGGGATGCTGCAAACTGAGCAGCCGGTCCTTGGCGCGTTCGATGCCCTCAGCGACCTGTTCCAGTCCGAGGTCAATCCGTCCAAAGCGCGGTTGCGCCGGTTGAACTGCACCCTTCGGATTGCTTGATGACGTCCCCATGAAAAACGAACTCTCTGTCTACCGTTCTCGTTACTGCCCAGTTGGCGGAGCGGACGCAATAGCCTGGACGATCTCTGCCGGCAGACCGAAACGTACATTCTCCGGCATCACTTCCACCTCATCGACCGAGCCATAGCCCATCGTTTGGAGATATTCGACAACGTCTTTCACTAAGACCTCAGGAGCGGAGGCGCCTGCGGTTACAGCAACCGTGTCGACGCCTTCCAGCCACTCCGGCTGAATGGCATCGGCGGTATCGATCAGATACGAGTTGGTATCCAGGTTCTTCGAGACCTCCACCAGACGGTTCGAGTTGGAGCTGTTGCGCGAACCCACTACCAGCACCAGATCCGCGCCATGGGCCACATTCTTCACTGCTGTTTGACGATTCTCCGTGGCATAACAGATATCCTGCGCGTGCGGGCCAACGATATTGGGAAACTTCTTTTTGAGCGCCTCAATCATGTAGCGCGCCTCATCGAGCGAAAGCGTCGTCTGGGTAAGGTAGGCAACTTTATTGGGATCGGGAACGACAAGCGCCGCAACCTCTTCAACGGTTGAGACCACCTGGGTCACATCCGGCGCCTCACCCTGCGTTCCTTCGACCTCTTCGTGGTCGCGATGTCCCACCAGCACCAGGGAATATCCCTGCTTGGCAAACTTGATCGCCTCAACGTGGACCTTGGTCACCAGGGGACAGGTGGCGTCAATTACCTTCAGCCCGCGTTCTTTGGCCCTGTCGCGGACGGCCGGCGAAACCCCATGCGCCGAATAAATAACCCGCGCTCCTTCAGGAACCTCGTCCAGCTCGTTGACAAAGATCGCGCCCTTCTTCGCCAGATCGGTCACAACATAGCTGTTATGAACGATTTCCTTGCGCACGTAGATTGGTGCGCCGAAGGTATCCAGCGCAATCTGCACGATGTCGATGGCACGCACAACGCCTGCGCAGAAGCCGCGAGGCTTGAGAAGAAGAACTCGCTTGGTTTTCGTTTTGTTGCCGCTCCGGTCTTCAGCGACGGGCTCAAGTGTGGTTGTAATCACGTCTTCAAGTATACCGCGTTCAACCGGTTAGCTGGGCCGGTTTGAACCAATTTTGGTGCAGCTTCATAGACGCATAAAAGAGCGCCAAAGCCATAAATAAATGGAACTTCTCCGGCTGCGCGGCATCGTTTTCAGGAACAGTTGAGGCTAGAGCTTCTGGCCCGCGCACGCGGGGTGACCGCAATCGCAGGATAGCTTGATTGAATTCTTGGCTGCCTCGCAGTATGCAGAGCAGAATTTTTCGCCCGCAGGGGCCATACACAAACAGCCATTCATCGCACACTTTTTGGGTTCTGCCGCCATAGCTCAGCCCTCCTCGGGTCAACCTTGCCCGGAATCATACTCCACCGGCGTATGGGCGCGTCAACCCGCCACGGGGTCGCTAGCGGCTGTTTTCCAGCAAATGAGCCGCATGTTTCAGACTGGTCTCGGTCAACTTCGCTCCGCTCAACATCCGGGCGATCTCCCGGGTCCGCTCAGAATCTTCCATTCGGCGCACTTCGGTTTGTGTCCTCCCGCGCTTCTCCGTCTTTTCGATCAGGAAGTGCTGGTCGCCAAACGCCGCAATCTGCGGAAGGTGGGTTATACACAGCACCTGCTGGCCCTTCGACAACGTCTTCAGCTTGCGGCCCACTGCCTCCGCCGCCCGCCCGCCGATGCCGATATCGATCTCGTCGAAGACCAGCGTCCGCGGCAGAACCGTCTTCTTCTTCCGCGCCGAACCCTTCGACGCCGCCTCCTCCACAGTCACCTTCAGGGCAAGCATCACGCGCGACATCTCGCCGCCGGAGGCAATTTCATGCAGCGGCTTCAGCGGCTCGCCCGTATTCGTCGCAATCAAACACTCCACCTGATCCCAGCCATGCGCCGTCCAGCCCGCGGAACTCTTCTCTGCCGTCACCTGAACATGAAAGCGCGCGCTCATCGCAAGGTCGTTGATCTGCGCCTCAGCCAGCTTTCCAAGTTGCTTCGCCGCCTCCGTGCGGCTCGCCGTAAGCTGCGCCGCCGCCTTCCGATATGCCGCTGCATCCTGTTCCTCTTGAGCCTTCAACTCCACGAGCAAGGCGTCCCGGTTCTCCACTTCAGCCAGTTTTCGTGCTGCTTCGGCGCCGAACGCGATCACCTCTTTCAGCGTCTGCCCGTACTTCCGTTTCAGACGGTCAAGCGCCGCCAGCCGGTCTTCGATCTCCTCCAGCCGCCCCGGCGCAGCGTTGATGTTGTCGGCAAAGTCGCGCACCTCGGCATCGACATCCTCCACAATCGCCTTCGCGGTCGCCAACTGCTTCGCCGGTTCCTGAAAACGCGTGTCATACCGCGCCAGCTCTTCGAGATGCTTCAACGCAGCACCCAGGGCGCCCTCAGCAGAACGCTCCGACTCATACAGAAGCTCATGCGCGCTCATTGCCGCGGTATGGAGTTTTTCCGCGTTCGCCAGCACGCGTTTCTCCGACTCAAGCTGAACGTCCTCATCCTCGGCAACCAGCGCAGCCTGATCGATCTCCCTGCTCTGAAACCGCCACAGATCCGCCATGCGCAGACGGTCCTGCTCGGCCGATTGCAGCTCCTCCAGTTTGTCCGTCGTCGCTCGCCACCGAGCAAATGCCTCCGCGACAGGCTCCGCATTCAATCCGCCAAAACGATCCAGCAAACTCCGCTGCTGCGCCTGATCGAACGAACCGAGCGTCTCCCCCTGCGAGTGCACCAGCGCAAGCTCCGGCGCAAGCTGCCGCAGCACCGCAACCGTTGCCGGCTGATTATTGACGAACACCCGACCCTTGCCGTTCGCAACAATCTCGCGTCGCAGCAGAATATGTTCCGACTCAGAATCAATCCCGTTCGCCTCAAGCACCGCGGATGCTCCCGGTGTCAGCTCGAAGACACAACTGACCACGGCCTTCTCTTCGCCATGCCGAACAACATCCGCAGACGCCTTG
>DATAVY010000026.1:0-6269 GCA_036267495.1 Edaphobacter sp. | reverse complement strand
CGTCACCGCGTAGCTGCTGCCTTGGCAGATGCCCGCAAACGCATTGCTATCGACAGCCAAACCGAATCTGCGAAACTCAAATAAGAACTGAATGACTACCGCCCTCCAATCCGCCGTCAGTGAATCAACAGCCTCCACGCGCTTGCGCGAAGGCGGAGCCGTAGTGCGCAAAGCGAAGCTCCCCGACGCCGTCAACATCTTCGACCTCGTCAACTCGCTCTCCGAAGACGGTACTCTCCTCCGCCGCAGCTACGCCGAGATCTGCGAGAACGTCCGCGACTTCGCCGTCGCCGAATCCGCCGTCACTGGAGAGACAGGCGGCGTCTTCCTCGGCTGCGGAGCGCTTCACCTCTACGGCCCCCACCTCGCCGAAGTCCGCTCCATCGTCGTCAAGCCTGAAGCCAAAGGCCAGGGCGCCGGAGGCCGTCTTCTCCGCGCACTCCTCGAAGAGGCCGAAGAACAAAAAGTCACCGCCGTCTGCCTCTTCACCCGCATTCCGGACTTCTTCTTCCACTTCGGCTTCCGCATCGTCGACCGCACCACCCTGCCCGACAAGATCTACAAGGACTGCCAGAGCTGCCCACGCCTTTACGCCTGCGACGAGGTCGCGATGGTGCGCGGCCCTCTGCCGAAGATCGCCGTCCTGGGCCCCAGCCGTATCGCCCAGCCCGAGCTGGTCAAGCTCCAGACCGGCACCATCAACCCGTCCCGCTGACCGGCCTTCATGTCCCAAAATAAATTTTGAAAAAGTGGCATGTTTTTCATCACCACAAAACATCCACTTAACCACCACGTTCTCACCACAATTCACCACGCAAAAACCATCCAAAAACCACGTTTTAACCCTGTGGAAATCCCCAAATCCCCTCTAAAAACGCAGCCCTCACCACAAACCCAAAAAAACTCTTCACCACGCATGAAAAAACCCATCGCGCTCGGATATCTGAACCTGGGTTTCAAACAACGCGCTTAATCTCGCCTCGGTCAGAAGCTCGTCTTTCGGCCCATCCGCAACGATCCTCCCATCCTGCATCATCAGGATCCGATCGATCTCCGGAAGAATGTCGGCGATGTGATGTGTAATCAACAAAATTCCAGTCCTCTCCTGCGCCAACCTTCTCAGCAGATCGCGAAGAGCCGCCTGCGCGGCAAGATCAAGCGCGTTAGATGGCTCATCCAGCAACAGCATTCCAGCCGAAGCGACCAGAGCGCGTCCAATCATGATCCGCCGCTGTTCTCCGGCAGACATCTGTCCTACAAGCTTTTCGGCAAGCCCCACCGCATCGACCTGCCGCAACACCTCTTCTGCGCGCTCGCGCATCTCCTTGGTTACAGTGAGGTTCGGCCACAGAGTGCTGCTTGAAAAAAAACCTGTAAGAACAGCGTCGCGGCCGCTGGTGTGCAGCGTAGGGCGGCCGGGAAGTTCAGGAGAGACGACTCCCAGGCGCTTCTTCAGCTCCGTCAAATCCCAGCGCTCGCGGCCGAAGATGCTGACCTTCGTCTCAGGCCGCACGATGGGATAGCATTCGCAGGTGATGGTCTTGATGAGGGTGGACTTGCCGCACCCATTCGGCCCGAGGATGGCGACGTGCTCGCCGGCATTGACGGTGAGATTGATGTCGTGGAGCACGACGTTGCCGCCGCGGGCCACGTTGACGTGCTGGAGTTCGAGGAAGGCGCTCATCCCTGGCTACATGCCCTTGAGGATCGATCCGACAATGCCGCCGACGACTCCACCTTCCGCAGTCTGCACCGCGCGTTCTTTGGGCAGATACTCCTGAATCTGATGAGCGAGACGGGAGATGGGAAGTGTTTGCAGCCACACGCGGCCGGGGCCGGTGAGCGCCGCAAGGAAGACGCCGTCGCCGCCGAAGATCATGTTCTTGATGCCGGGCACGCGCTGAATTTGAAAGGCTACGGACGACTGAAAGGCTCCGACGTGGCCGGGGTGGACGCGGAGGAGCTCGCCAGGGGCGAGGTCTTTGATGACGAGCTCGCCCGAGAGTTCGAGCCACGCAATTCCCTGTCCGGAGATTTTCTGGAGAAGGAAGCCGTCCCCGCCGAAGATGCCTGCGCCAAGCGATTGCTGGAAGCCGACACCGAGCTCGATGCCGGCGGTGGCGCAGAGGAAGCCGTGACGGTGGACGAGGTATTCGTGGCCGGGGCCGACGTCGACAGGAACGATGTGGCCGGGGACGCGGGTGGCGAAGGCGACCTCGCCGGGAGCGCCAATGGCGCGGTACTCGGTCATGAAGAGCGAGCCGCCGCCGGCGACGCGTTTGATGGCTCCGAAGAAACCGCCGCCACCGGCGTGCTGGGTGTGGGTGGTCATCTGAACGGAGGCGGACATCCAGGAGAGTTCGCCGGCCTCGGAGATGACGGCGTCGCTGGGTCCGAGGGCGAACTCGAGGACAGGCATGGTCGTGCCGAGAATGCGGTTCTGCATGAATTTCTCCTTCGCGAGCGAGGTACCCCCACCCTATCTGAAAGTATGCAAAGTCTTCGAATGAGAGACTTTAAGTCTGGACTTCGAGTACGTCAGCAGGTCAAAGATCGAAGCCCGGCTCGCGGCCGGGCTGTATTCCATGCTCTTTTAAGGCACCGATGATGTCAAGCGAGGCGATGTCGGGAATCGCTAAACCTGCCGGCTACTTTGCCGCAGCCGGAGGCGCGGCAAAGACAGGTACGGCGAGTTCCACTCGCCAGATGGGGCCGCCCTCGTAGAACTGGCCCTCTTCCTTGACGAAGGACGGGGCTTCGCCTTCGAGCACCCAGATGTGGATGTCGGAGGGCTGCTTGCCGACGATGGGAGCCACAAGGCCAGTGACGCCGCCGAGCTCGAGCTTGATGCGAAAGTTTGTTGCTTTGTGGTGAACGCCGGTGATGGTGAGCGAGTCTTGTCCTTCTCCAGCGAGAAGAATATGGATCAACCGGGGCTTCGCGGTGGGCGCGATCATGGAGAGACGCGTTGGCGGGGCCGACGGATCGAGATTCAGCAGCAAGGTGAGGGGAAGGCCGTTCGCGATATCGGGAGAAAGATCGAGATGATTTTGTGCGGTCTTGCCGTCCTTGTCGCGGGAGGTGATCTGGCCCGTAGTTGCGTCAATCAACATGTCGAGGAGATGGGGAAAGGATGGGCCTCGCTGCACGTGATGGTCGCTAACGAGCCGGAAAGTTCCGCGTTGGGTAAATACCGTAATTTCATCATCTAATGAGCCGTCTCGAAAGTGATACGTGAGACGAGAGGTGACACGGTTGCCGTGCGCCACCTGAACCAGGTCGCCTGCCGCGAGAGTCTTTCCTTCGAGCGTCTTGAGGACGAGGAAACCATGGAAGGTCCCCTGGGCGCGGCGGACTGGCACAGGGTCGGCAGATGCACGGGAGAATGCGAGAAGAAGCATCGCCAGCAGAAGCAGGCATGAGGAGGAACGATGTGGCAAAGCGATGGAAATGGTGCGCTCCTACGTCGGTTTTTAACTTTCGATGGGGCGGACGACTGGGAGGATGCCGGCTCAAATGTCAATTGATTGTCTGCGCCGGGAGAGGCCGACACGGAAGAGAACCCGGAGGATGCGGAAGCCGGCGCGGATGCTGGCCTTTAAATCTCCGGAGACCTTGGATGCGCCGCCGATGCGCCTGCGGTAGTCGACGGGGACTTCGAGGATGCGGAGGTTGTGGTGCACGGCCTTGATCTGCATCTCGAGGTTCCAGCCATAGGTAAGCTCGGACATTTGTAACTTTTCGAGTGACACTCTGCGAATGGCGCGAAAGGGTCCCATGTCGGTGTAGCTGCCTTTTCGCAGAAGGCGGAGGAGGACGCCGACAAAACGTCCGGCAAAGATCTGCGAACCCAGCATGGAGCCGGGTTCGCGGACGCCTCGGGTGCGGGAGCCGATGACGAAGTCGGCCGCGTCGTTCTGAATGGGCGTGATGAGGCGCGGGAGATCGGCGAGGATGTCGGAGCCGTCGCCATCCATGAAGACGAGGATGGAGCTGGAGGCGGCAGCGGCTTTTGATCCGGCAAGGCAAGCTGCTCCATAGCCGCGTGGAGACTGGATGACACGGGCTCCAGTTTTTTTTGCGATGGAAGCGGTTGCGTCGGTGCTGCCGTTATCGACGACGATGCACTCGGCGATGAGCGCCCACGGCATGCCGGAGACGACGTGGCCGATGGATTCGGCTTCGTTGAGCGCGGGGATGATGATGGAGATCGGTGACGGCATCCGTTGCGGCTTCCGGTCAGGTTAAAAAAGGCCGTATTGCATGGATTAGCGAAGACCGACATAGATATCGATCTGTGCGTTCTCCGGATCGGCGGCGCGCTGATCGTAAATTTCGAAGTCGGTTTGAAAGGAGCGTGTGCCTCCCAGCTCTTCGGGCGACATGGACCAGATGCGCTGCCAAATCTGCGGTACAACCTGAGTTATCGGTCCCCTGCCGGAGGTGAAGACGGCATAACGGCCTGCCGGGACACGCGTGACGGTGAGATTGGCGGGTTGAGCTTCGGTGGACGAGGTGGGAAGACCAAGCAGGTAGGTATAGTGGCCGGTGTGATCGGTCTCGTAGTCGGTGTAGACGGCGATGAGGTCAACTCCAACCTTGTTCGGTATCCTTCCGACGAGGCTGGGTTGCAGAAAAGTCTGCCAGACGTCGCCGATTTTGCCATTGCCGGACATCTCCTGCGCGTTGTTGGTGCGGGCCGTTATGCCGGCGACGTAAAAACCGGAATGCTGCTGGATGTTCATTCCACCTGCTCCCCTGGGATAAAGGGCAATTGTAAAGGACGCGCAACACGGAGATGTCGCCTGGATTTTAGAGACTCCATCGCAGACCGCAGTTGGCGCATGCGGGAGGCGGAGCGCTGGTGAGGAGACCCTCGCGGAAGCGCTGGTACTCGGGACCGTTCCAGATTTCACGGAGACTGTTTTGGGTCGCGTCGCCCAGAGTGAAGCTGCCGTATCCCTTCATGCTGAAGGGCGCGATGCAGCAGGGCAGAACGCGCCCGTTGGCGGTGATGTACATCAACGACCATGGGCGGCGGCAGAGGGACCAGGGGCTGTCGGTGCGTTGCATCTTGATGGATTCGCCGGGATCGACAGCGCCTGAGGCCGAGAACATTATGCCGAGTTGCTTTGCGATGGACTGCGTTTCGCGGATGAGAGCTTCTTCGCGTTCGGTGGTGTGTTCGAAGAGCGCGGACTCGGCGCGGGCGAGGGAGTTTTCGCTCATCGGATCTTCAAAGAAGACCAGGCGCTGGAGGTAGACCTCGGTGACACCGATGGAGTGGGCGAGGCGGACGAAGCTGGGAAGCTGGTCGACGGTTTCGCGCAGGCCGGTGAGCCAGAGAGAGACACGGGGTTTGGGAGCATTGAGTTCGCGCTGCATCGCCGTGAAATTTTTGACGTTGGCGACGATCTTTGCGAAGAAATCCTTGCCGCGAACCATCTGAAAGGCTTCTGATTCGGCGGCGTCGAGCGAGACGCGGAGTTCGTCGAGGCCGGCTTGGATGAGTGCCCGGCCGTTGGCCTTGGTGAGGAGCGTGCCGTTGGTATTGAAGAGCACGTAGATGTTGCGGGCTTTGAGATAAGCGACGCGCTGGGCGAGATCTTTGACGAGCATGGGTTCGCCGATGCCGTGGAGGACGACGCGGGCAATCTTCGGGTACTGCTCGATGATCGAGGTGAAGAGTTCCCAGGGCATGTCGGCCTCGGGCTCGAGTTGCTCGTAGGTGCGGGGGCAGGTGGTGCAGAGGAGATTGCAGCGATTGGTGGTTTCGAGATAGAGACAGACAGGTTCCTGCTGGGCGATGGAGTTCAGTTGCGCCTCGGGTTTTTCGAAGTAACGGCGCATACGATTCTTTTCCTCCTCGGCCTGCTGGGCGGCGAGGCTGAGTTTGTCCTCGTTATCGCGGAGCTCACTGGACGGGAAGATGGGGAGAAGTGTGCTCATAGTGACTCGCTTATTCGTACAGGTTGGACGAAGAGGGTGCGGTGAATGGGCCAGCGCTTGAAGGTTAATTGAAGTATGACTGCTGCGAGAACCGCGGCGTAGAGAATCTCGTTGGCCAGAAACATCTTTGGGCCGGGTTCGGCGAGTGCTGTGGTGTAGAGATAGAAGAAGCCGAGGAGGTAGGTGAGGATGGGCAGGTTCGGCATAAGGGTGAAGAACGGGACCAGCCAGAGGATGTACCAGGCGTAGTGCGGAGAAAAGAGGAACATCAGGGTGGCGGCGAGGGCGAAGGCCTGGCGGAGATAGAGAGTCGAGGATCT
>DATAVY010000025.1:0-2699 GCA_036267495.1 Edaphobacter sp. | reverse complement strand
AACTGATTATCCGCTTCGCCCTTGTGGCGGAGCAGCCGAGTGTTCGCGACGAAGAGCGGCTCACCAGCGCCGGGTCTACCGACTCTATTGCCGGCATCAAGCGCTACACTGGTTTCGTGCGCGGACGGGACCTGTACCCGCTGTTCGATCACGTCTCGCTGGATGCGAACCCCAGGGCGGCGAAGACCGGGGCGGTCACCGACGCGATCATCGAGTCTTTAGAGCGAACGCCCGAGCTGTTTCCTTTTAAGTCGAAGGGAATTCTGCTCGGCACGTCTACTTTCGACGCGCTCCAGCGCAATCGCTTTGAGCTGCGCTTCGAAGATCCGGCGTCCGAGGGCGTCCTCGACGGCGGCCATAACATGCTAGCGATCGGACTCTTCATGCTGTCCGAGGTCGTCTGCGAGAAGGAACTGGCACGCGCTACACTCTGGGACGAGATGAAAGAATTGTGGGAGGAGCACCGCAAGGGGTTGGAAGCCATCAAAGAGAAGTTCGACTTCCTGGTTCCGGTCGAGTTGCTCGTTCCGTCAGTCTCCGAAGACGATCGTTCTGTGCAGCAGTTCGAGATGTCAGTCTTGGACATCTGCGCCGCCCGAAACAACAACGCTCAACTCCCACAGGAGACCAAGTCCAACAAGCTCGGCTTCTACGACGCAATCCGTGAGCGCCTGGATCCGGCCGTCGCTCGCCGCGTTGAGTGGAAGAGCAACGAGTGGGAGAGCAGCGAAGCTCGCCCGATCAAGGTGCGCGATCTACTCGCCCTCTGTTGGATTCCACTCAATCGCGCTAACGAGGCCGGGTTGCTTCCGTTCGGCGTTTCCATCGTCACGCCGCAGAACATTTACCGCAACAAGGGCGAGTGTTCGAAGCAGTTTGACAAGCTCATGCTGGACCCGCAGGTTTCCGAACCGCGAGGCGGGCCTGTCCATGAGCTTTTCAACGAGACGGTCGCGAGTTGCTTTGACGTTCTAGCTGACCTGCCGAAGCTCTACGACAAGATTTACGCGGAGTTCCCGGAGGCCTACAACTCCAACGGTTTCCGTTTCGGCTCGAACACGATTGTGAAGATCTACGATCCCGCCCGACGGGCGGCGGCGAAGGACAAGACGGCCTACGTCGCAATCCAGCCACACACGGCTTTCACCAATCTACCGGTTTTCTACCGCTATCCTGACGGGCTGATTATGCCACTGGTGTATGGGCTGAAGGGGTTGATGGAAATCAGGGATGATCGCGTGGTCTGGGCGGCGGATCCAGTGGCCTTCTTGGACGCCTACCTCCCTAACATCGCGGGTGCCTATCGCTTGGTGCTCGACATGGCACGCTTCGATCCGCAGAAGCTAGCGAAGAACCAGGCGAGCCATGAATTCGCGGTAGGCGAGTTTGAGAAAGCGCTACTCAAGCACCAAGCGAAGCGCCTGACACTATTAAGGCCGGCTACCGAAGTCACTCCCGTCGAAAACATCGACCTCAACTAATCTATCTGCTGATCGGCTGGCGAGATGGGGCTATCTTCGCATCCACCTTTAAGACTAACTACAGACAACTGGTCACCAATAAAGTTCATGCGGCCGAGTTCGACCCCCGTCAGGCCCACTCGATTATTCTGAGGCATGATAACGCGCTGAATTATCGGCGCAAATTTTTCCGCGCACAACGAAGAACCGCCTCGCCGATCCGTCAGAAATTTGCGCTCTTGATTCAAAAAGGGAATTTCGACGATTCTAATTTTGCTCGGTTTCGGCAACTATCGGCGTCAATTGGACGATTCTCAGGATCCTGACCGACACGGCAGCGATCCGCTCTCCGCCTGAAAATACCGTCAACTGCGGCTGCCTGCGTATGGCTTGAGCCTGAGGCTATCGATGCGATGCTTTCAAGCAACCAAGATGAAGGCGCGATACTCGCAATATTTCAGCGGTTTGCCGCGTCTGCATTTTATCATCGTTCGAGTACTCCGGTCCAAGCCGCAGCCGCAACTTCACGAGCGTTGCGATCGATTAGATCGCCGTGCGACAACACGATCTGCTGAAAGTCCCACGCCAGAATGCGCCGAAGCGATTTCGCCGCTGCCTGGCGGTCGCTCCAGCCCATCCGGTATTCCGGCGCGGGACGCGGTTTGTTCCACATGCGGAACACGCACTTCAACCAGAACTTCAATGCCCCTCCGGTATGTGGCGTCGCGTCGGTGAAGTTCTCGATGAGGTCAACAAGGATCAACGTGTGGCTGGCGCGGTGAAGCATCGCGACCTCGCGCATGATGCGCGTGCCTTGCACGAGCACTTGGTCGATTTCACCGACCCAGTCGGCGGGGGCCACGTCACCGAGCAGGCCATCATATTTCAGGCCGGGTCGCCTGCTCTCGATGCCGGGGCAGATCCATGTCTTCGCCCTTGGAAACGCGGCTTGCGCGGTGGCTGCGTACATGTGGTGGAAGTTTCCGGGAGCGACTATGTGGGCGACCGGTCCTAGCGCCGAGATCTCTTCGGCGATCGCCGCAGTGATGTCGCATGGCGAGTGCAGCATAAGTTGACCAGAGGCTAGGCGGATCACCGTCATTCGTGCCTCGAACCTCGTACCCGCCAATCGAATGGGATATGCGCAGAGCCATATCTGATCTGCGACATAGGGCGTGAGGGGCATCGCGGTGCTCCGGCGAGACGATTTGCAGACAGTCGTGTAATATCGAACGCAAC
>DATAVY010000024.1:0-6229 GCA_036267495.1 Edaphobacter sp. | reverse complement strand
GCGGTTCTGGTTTCCGCGGCCGGTGGCGCCGGAGGTGCTGGTGCAGGCGGCGGTGAACGTCGTCTGCCTGCTGGTGACCGGGTGGATGACAGCGAAGATTTATGAGGCGAGTTCGAAGACGCGGCTGCTGACGCCGCTGGTGTATCCGCTTCTGCTGACCACGGCGGCTGCGACCTACATGATGCACACGGTCCAGAATTTCCGGTTTATCTACGATTTTCCGAGCCTCGCGTTTTTTGCGACGGCGATGTTCCTGATCTACTTCCGAAAGCACTGGGGATATTTTGTGGCGCTGTTTGCGGTGGCCACGATCAACCGCGAGACGACGCTTCTGCTGTTGCCGTTATATATGTTGAACGAAGCGGTGGAAGACGGAAGACTGCGGTGGCCCTTGTTGTTTCAGCGGCGCACGATGCTGGTGGTCGCGCCGTTGGCAGCGGGGTGGATTGGGTGGCAGATCTTTATCCGCCATATGTTTGCCGGCAATGCTTCGGAGTTTTATCCGCGGTTCGACTGGAACTTCAAGTCGCTGTTCGCGCCGCAGGCGTGGCCTCAACTGCTGAGTGCGTGCGGTTACCTCATGCTTCTCGTAGTGGTGATGCGAAGGAGGATTGCCGATGCCCGGCTGCGGGCGTGGCTGTGGATACTGGCTCCGTGGTTGATGTTCATGTTTGTCTTCGGGATCCTGGTGGAGACACGTGTCTTTGGGGAGTTGATTCCGTTCGTCGTCTGCGCTACGACGATGATCCTTGAAGAGACGGTGCTGATCCGGATGAACAGGGTTGCGCCGGTTGCGGATCTGAACCGGCCGAAGCCGGTGGCGATACGCAGTGCGGCCTGACTGCGGCTTCCGGTGCTTGCGCGCGCGCTCCACTGATTGTCCTTTGAGTCTGGAGAGACAGCGTGAGGATCAGTGGGAGGCGTTCATGGCATCGTTGAACTGCTTGAAGACGGCGTTGTATTTTTCCTCGCCGTTGGAGGCGGCGAAGCGGAGGGGTTTGGCTCGTTCGACGAGGATTTCGGTGGCGCCGGGTTGGGTCTTGATGATTTCGACGACCTCGGCCAGGAAGTCTTTGAGAGGCATGGCGCGTGGGTCGGCGGCTTGGTGGCTGCCCATGAGTCCGGTCTGGACGTAGGGAGGGACGAGCTCGACGACTTCGACGTTGGTGGATTTGAGCTGATAGCGCAAGGACTCGGTATAGGAATGGAGAGCGGCTTTGGTCGCGCAGTAGGTGGGGGTGATGGCCATGGGGAGGAAGGCGAGGCCGGAGGAGACGGTCATGATGGTGGCGCGGGGCTGCTTCTGGAGGTGAGGGAGCAGAGCGGCGTTGAGGCGGATAGGGCCGAGAAGATTGGTAGTGATGGTCGCCTCGGCGTCGGCTGCGTCAGGCGACTGGGCGAGGAGGTTTTCGGGACGCATGATGCCGGCGTTGTGGATGACGACGTTGAGAGCGGGATAATCGGCGATGAGTTTCTGGGCGAAGGAGCGGATGTTGGTGGCGTCTTCGATGTTGAGTATTGCAGAGGCCATGCCGGGATTCGCGGCGACGGTGTCGTCGAGTATCTGCTGGCGGCGGCCGGCGATGATGACTTGGTTGCCGAGTTTGTGGAAGGCCTCTGCCAGGCCGCGGCCGATGCCGGAGCCGCCGCCGGTGATGAGGATGGTGTTGCCGGTGGTGTTCATGGTGGGGAGTTCTCCTAAGACGATGGTAGGTTGGTTCGAGAGCGCGGGGCAAGCGGGATCGGCGGAAGGCCGCCTGCAATGTCTTCGGGAAGAGAAGAATTGACGGGATGCATTGTGGCTGAGAAGCCTGGGTTCTGGCATACTTGCGGGATGGCGCGCTTCGGCGGTCTCGGGCTTCGGTGGGAAATGATGGCGCGGGGCATAGGAGCTGGGCTGTGTGTTCTGGGGCTGGCAGCAGGATCGGGTGGAGCTGTGTCGCGAGGCGAGCAGGTGGCGCCGCCAACACAGGACGAGCCGATTCGTACTCTGCATGTCTATGCGAATCTGATGCAGATACCGGTGCTTGTGTTGAGCTTGTACCACACGCAACTGGCGCCGATTCCTGGCGGAAGGTTTTCGGTCAGTATCGATTCGGGGCCGCCGTTCCGGCCGACGCACGTCCGTCCTGAAGGGGACGATCCGATCTCGCTTTCCATTCTGCTGGATGCTCGAGGACCAGAGGATGATTTGCTTCCGAAGATGCAGGATGCGATTGCCGGCCTGGCACCGCTTTTCCTACAGCCGCAGGACCGGATCTCGATCTATGCGCTGGATTGTTCGCTTGCCCAAAGCTTGAATGGCGGATCGGTGGGACCCGCGGAGCTGAAGCGTGCAGTCGATCTGGCGCTGCGGGTGTGGGCCGATCGCAGAAAGAGCTGGCACTCGCCGCGTTGTCAGCAGGCCCTGCAGCTTCGGGATGCCTTATCGCTTGTGGTTGAGAAGACTTATAGTATTCCAGGCAGGCATGTGGTTCTGGCAGTGACCGATGGAAGCGACAAGGGCAGCAAGCATAGCTGGGATGATGTGAGAATTCTCGCGCAGGCTGCGGGAGTGGCAATCTTCGGTCTGGCGTACGATTCGATCAGCACTGGAGTGGTTCCGAATCGCAACTTTGAGGACAACTTCAACTCCGCGTGCGAATTGAGCGGAGGGACGGTGTTGACGACGACGGGACGAGGCGAAGCGCAGGCGTTGAAGAAATTCTTGGGGATGGTTCGCGGGCGGTACATTGTGGAGTTTCCGCGTCCTGTGGAGTCGGCGCCGGGGCGGCACGATTTTCGAATCACGATCGCGAAGAGCGCCGCGTTTATCCGGCCGGCGGGGATTTCGGTGCCGGCAGCCGATCCGGCTGTGCTTGAGGATCCGATGACGGTGCGACCGGACGCGTCGGAGGAGCCGGCGGAAGGTATGGGCGGCGTGCCGACGAAACCGCAATGAGAAGGGAGTCGCAGATGGTTCGGATCTGGAATGCGTTGGGGATGGGTTTGGCGGGACTGCTGGCTGTGTGGAGCGGGAGTGTGCTTGCCGCACAAACCATCCAAGTACCACAGGATGGCCAGGTGTCGACGCTTCACGTTTATACGAACCTGATCCAGATACCGACACTGGTACTCGGACCTGCTCTCGACCAGATCAAGAAGCCGATAGCGGAGAACAAATTTTCAGTCAGCGTGGATTCGGGTCCGTGGTTTCGGGCGTCCCATGTTCGACGGGAGGAAGACGACCCTATCTCCCTTGCTATCCTCCTGGACATGAGGTGGGGAGAGGGGGATTTTATTCCCAAGCTTCGTGACTCGATCACAGATCTTACCCCGTCGCTTCTGCACGCGAGGGATCATGTATCGATTTATGTTCTAGGCTGCGATCTGATGAGGTCTTTGAATGACGTACCGGCCGATACTCTCCACTTGCGGGATGGAGTCGACGAAGCACTGAGATTCTGGTCCGCTCAAAGAACAGTCGTCTGCTTGGAACAAGATCACCTGTGGGATGCCTTGTCCTATGTTGCCGGGCAACTTTATCAACTGCCGGGGCGGCGAGTAATTCTGGCTCTTTCCCTAGGTTTCGATAAGGGGAGCAAGCATACATGGAACGAGACGAGAAGGTATCTGGAGGACACTGGAGTAGCTGTATTTGGAGTATCCCATAGCATTCCTGGGGTCCAGATTGAACAAAGGGAGTTAAATCTTTTCGGTTCTGTGTGTGAATCAAGTGGGGGATTGGTATCTCGAGCTACCGTCCCGACGTTCGCAGCGGCGGTTAAGACTTTTGTGACGATGGTGCGGGACCGATACATTGTCGAGTTTCCACGTCCGTCGAATGCGACACCCGGACCACACGACATGCGGGTGAAAATTGATGATCATCGCGTAGGGTTGATTACAGCGGCGGGGATTTCTCTGCCAGTACAGGACCCAGCCGTGCTTGCCGATCCAGCGACGGTGAGCGCTGGCCCAAAAGATGCGCCGGAGATGGGTACGCGAAAGATTCTGACGAAGTCGCAATTGGAGCCTTGAAGAAGGAGGCAAATGCAGCGAGGTGGGAATAAAATGCCCGACATGGAGCGGCAGGGTGGTTTGAGGTTGTCCGGGTGTCAGTCGCTTGCCCGAGGCGCGAGACTGGTGGTGTGCCTTGTGCTCGCGTCAGTTGGGGGATCCGCTCTTCAGGCGCAAGATACAGCGATGCAACCGGAAGAACCAACGCCGACATTGCATGTGTACACGAATTCGATTCAGATTCCCATGCTTGTATTGGGGTCGAACAAACGGCGACTCACGGCACCGATCACAGCGGGCAGGCTTTCGGTTAGCATCGATAACGGCCCCTGGTTCAGGGCTACTCACGCTCGAAGTGCAGCGGACGATCCCATTTCGCTTTCAATTCTTCTCGATGCGAATGGGGATTCGGAAAAATTGATTCAGGGAGTTGAGGACGCGATCACGAAGACCAATTTGCTCTCACTTCGCCCGCAAGATCATCTCTCGATCTATGGGCTTGATTGTGCTTTGATTCCCTTGCTGAGGGACGCTGCTGGGGATGAATCGTTCAAGGTAGAGGCGGAGAAGGCATTCGCATCGTGGGATCGGCGCAGGGATCATATTCACGACGGCGATTGCGAGGAACCCACGCATCTGTGGGACGCTTTGACGTATGTCGCGTCAGAGCTGTATGAGACGCCTCGTCTTCGAATCGTGCTGGCGGTTTCGCAAGGTCAGGACACGGGGAGCAGACGGACCTGGAACGTAGCCAGGGATTACGCCGAATCGACGAGCGTGGCGATTTTTGGTTTGTCGTACGTTCCTGCGGACGCGGGAGGGAGCCTCGGGAGGCTGGAGACCGATGAATCCATCATTTCGAGCAGTCGATCTCCCTGGATCATGGTATGGGGTACGGAGAATCCTTTCCGTCAGGTATGTGAGCTAAGTGGAGGTTTGGTGCTTGGGACGCGGCCGAAATATCTTGTGGAAGCTCTGAAAACCATGGGGAGGACGGTACGGGAGCGCTATATCGTCGAATTTCCGCGTCCATCGAATGCGACGTCAGGAAAGCATACGTTACGCGTGAAGGCTGCTGACAGCCAGAGGTACTTCATTCGCTCGGCTGGGATAGCTGTTCCACCGCCTGACCCGAAGGTGCTGGCGGATCCGACAACTGTGAGCGCTGGCCCAAAAGATGCGCCGGAGATGGGCACCCGGAAGATTCTGACCAAGCCGCAGTGAATCACATGCGGCGGCGCATCGATGGGGCGAGCGTGCGCGCAGCGGTTAGAATCTTAGGATTACTGGATTTCCGAGAGAGATATGAGTGGATTGATTTCGCGGGTTGGCGAGAGGCGTGCGCTGACGTTTCAGGAGTTGCTGTTTACGCTGCAGAGGTTCTGGGCGGATCGCGGATGCGTGCTGCAGCAGCCATATGACGTCGAGGTTGGGGCGGGGACGATGTCGCCGGATACTTTTTTGCGCGTGCTGGGGCCGAAGCCGGTGAGGATCGCGTATGCGCAACCATCCCGTCGACCAGCGGATGGACGGTATGGGGAGAATCCGAACCGGCTGTTTCGCCATACGCAGCTGCAGGTGGTGTTGAAGCCGCCGCCGGTGAGGATTCAGGAGATGTACCTCGAGTCGCTGGTGGCGATCGGGATCGATCTGAAGCAACATGATATTAAATTTGAAGAGGACAACTGGGAGTGGCCGGTGGGCGGCGCGTGGGGCGTCGGGTGGCAGGTGATGCTGGACGGTTTGGAGATTACGCAGTTCACGTACTTTCAGCAGTGCGGTGGGATGGATCTGGATCCGATCTCGGGGGAGATTACGTATGGGTTGGAGCGAATCGCCGGGTTTCTGCAGGATGTGGATTCGATCTATGACATTGTGTGGGCGGTCGAGCCGGATACGAATCGCCAGGTGACCTATGGGGAGATGCGGCTGGCGGAGGAGGAGCAGTTTTCGGCTTACAGCTTCGATTACGCCGATGTTTCGAAGCTATGGGAACACTTGAATTTGTATGAGGCGGAGTGCCTGGCGCTGCTGTCGCAGGTGAAGGATTTTGGCGAGATGGATGGGCTTCGGCTGAAGCGGTTTCCGGTGCTGGGGGCTTATGAGCTGGCGTTGAAGTGCTCGCATGTCTTTAATTTGCTGGATGCGCGCGGAGCGATTTCAGTGACCGAACGGGTAGGAGTGATGGCGCGGATTCGGACGCTGGTGGTTGGGGTGGCGAAGGCTTATG
>DATAVY010000023.1:0-9169 GCA_036267495.1 Edaphobacter sp. | reverse complement strand
GGAGGAGTCGACTCCTCCGGACATGGCGACTGCGATCGTGTTGGTGGGCTCGATGGACATTTTTCTGGTTTCTTCGTTGCTTTTTCAGCATTCTCTGAATGCCTGGAGCTCCTGCCGTGTTCTGGCAAAACTGACTCTTTTCAGCGTGCTTTTACAGCCCACGCCTCTCCATTCCCCGCACCCGGGCGATTTTCCCCTCTATTAGCATTATAGCGGGCTGGCGTGGGTTTTCTGCTACCGAGCACTATGCGCTCGAAGTACGGCAAGAGCAACGGCAACGACAACAGCAGATCCTCCGCCTTCGGCGAAGGATGACAACCAAAATGCAAATGCAACGGCAACGGCAACGACAAGAGCAACAGCAACGGCAACGACAACAGCAACAGCAACAGCAACAGCAACGGCAACGGCAACGACAACAGCAAAAGCAGATTCCTCCGCTGCGCTGCGGAATGACAAACAATAAAGAGGCAACGGCAAAGCAACGGCGAAAGCAGATTCCTTCGCTGCGCTACGGAATGACAAACAAAGTAAGAGGCAACGGCGAAAGCAGATTCCTCCGCTGCGCTACGGAATGACAAACAATAAGAGGCAACGGCAAGAACAAGGCAACGGCACGAACAAGTGATGGCAACCTATCCTTTGCGGTGAGAGTGCTAAGGATTGGCAACTTCATGTGTCGATGCGGGAATTGTTTTTTGAGGTGTTCGCTAAGGAACGGATTGTTCGGAAGTGAACACGTCTTCGGGGACGCGGTTGGCCCTCACTTGAATTCTGAAGTTTCTCAGGATTTTTTTTGGCGAACAATGTGCTTGGAGTTTGCGTATGAGCTGAAGACGGAGGCGAACTGGCATGGATGATCTGCGATATGCGGTGCGGCAGCTTTTTCGGGCGCCTACTTTTACCATTGTGACGATTCTGACGCTGGCGCTGGGTGTGGGGGCGAATACGGCGATCTTCAGCGTGATTCAGGCGGTGCTGCTGCATCCTTCGGGCGTGCAGCAGCCGGAGAGGGTGGCTTCGTTTCACGCGAAGTATACGCAGCTGAATCTGCCGATGATTGGGGTTTCGGCTCCGGATTTTGGCGATGCGCGGTCGATGACGGGGATCGTGGACAAGGCCGCGATGGTGCAGGCGGCGAGCTTCAACGCGACCTTCGATGGGCGGACGCAGCATCTGCGGGCGGCGGAGGTAAGCCAGCAGTGGTTTCAGGTGTTTGGCGCGGAGCCGATTCTGGGAAGGACGTTTCTGCCGGAGGAGGACCAGAAGGGTGCTGAGCGCGTGATTGTGCTGAGCTATGCGGCGTGGCAGAGAATCTTCGGCGGGCAGCATGACGTGATCGACAAGAAGGTGCTGCTGGATGACCAATCGTATCGCGTGGTGGGGGTGATGCGGAGCGATTTTGGCTGGCCGAAGGGGGCGGAGCTGTGGACGCCGATGGGGCTGGCGCCAGCGGAGTTCGCGGCGGAGAACCGCTTCAACGAATCGTATGGCAGCGTGGTGAGGCTGAAGGAAGGGGTCTCGGTGGCGCAGTTGAATGCGGCGTTGGAGCAGAAGCGGATGGAGGAGATTCGGCGGGAGGGGACGAGCGGAGTGAACTTCGGGCAGGGTTCTTCTTCGCTGAGCTCGTTTGCGCAGAGCTCGGGATGGGGAATGTTTGCGCAGCCGTGGACTGAAGATGCCGCGGGCGATCTGCGCAAACCGCTGTTTGCGTTGTTTGCGGTGGTGGCGATGATTCTGCTGATTGCGTGCACGAATATCTCGGGGCTGATGCTGGCGCGGGCTTCGACGCGGATGAAGGAGATGGCGATACGCAGTGCGCTGGGTGCTTCGCTGCGGCAACTGGCGATGCAGTTTGTGGTGGAGACGGCGCTGCTGGCGGGAGTGGCGACGGCGATTGGAGTGCTGGCTGGACCGCTGCTGGGGAGGCTGCTGCTGCTGGCGATTCCGCATGACCTGGCGGCGGGGTTTGCGGTGCATACAGATTTGAGAGTGGTGGCGGTGGCTGCGGGGTTTGGTTTGCTGGCGGCGTTTCTGGCGGGCGTGGCTCCGGTGGTGCAACTGGCGCGGAGGCACAAATCGCTGAAGCTGGCGGAGTACAGCAAGGGAACGACGGCGGGAGCGGGGCGGCAACGCTTCCGGAATGTGCTGGTATCGACGGAGATTGCGCTGGCGTTTCTGCTGGTGGCGGGGAGCGGATTGTTTCTGGCGAGCCTGAAGCAGCTGCAGACGATCGATCCGGGATTCAAGAGCGACTCGGTGCTGACGGGGAAGGTGACGCTGGATGCGACGAACTATAAGAATCAGGATTTGAAGCAGGCGAATTTTGTGCGGGATGTGACAGATCGATTGGGGGCGCAGCCGGGTGTAGTGGCGGCTGGGGCGGTTTTTCCGATGCCGTTTGCGACGGCGATGTATCCCTCGGGGAGTTTTGGGATTCCGGAGCGGCCGACGGGACCTAACGAACCGGGGCCGCATGCTGATAGGTCGTGGGCCACTCCTGGATATCTTGCGGCGATGCAGATTCCGCTGAAGAAGGGGCGGTGGTTCAGCGAAGAAGACCGGATCGGGAATCCGCCGGTGGCGGTGATCGACGACATGCTGGCGAAGATGTACTGGCCGGGGAAGAGTCCGATTGGACAGCACGTGCGGTATGGCAGTAAATCGCCGCCGATTGAGATTGTGGGGGTGATCGGGCATGTGCGGCGGGATTCGCTGGAGGTGGAGGAGAACAAGGGAGTGATCTATCGGCCGATGGCGCAGCAGCCGGTGGATGAGGCGGTGTTTGTGGTGCGGACGAAGATGAGTCCGGATGCGATGCGGACGCCGATGGTGGAGGCAGTGAGGGCGGTGGATTCTTCAGAAGCGGTGTATGAGGTTGAGACGTTGAGGGGTTTTGTGACGGATTCGCTGGCCGCTCGGCAACTGCTGGTGTGGCTGCTGACGATGTTCGGCGGGCTGGCGTTGTTGCTGGCGGCGATTGGAATTTATGGGTTGCTGAGTTTTACGGCTTCGCAGCGGACGACGGAGATTGGGATTCGCATGGCGCTGGGGGCGCAGCGGTGGCAGGTGGTGTCGCTGATGCTGCGCGAGTCGATGGTGCTGATTGGGATTGGGATTGGGGCGGGGCTGGTGCTGACGTTTGTGGCGCAGCGGATCTTGATCCATTCGTTTGCGGCGATGGATTCGGGGTTATCGGTTTCGCTGGTGTTTGCGGCGTTGAGTTTGCTGTTGGCGGCGGCGGTGGCTTCGATTGTGCCGGCGCGGCGGTCGGCTAGTGTAGATCCGGTGATTGCGCTGCGGAATGAGTGAGATTCTTCGGATTTTTCGCGAGCCCAATAGGGCGGGCTTTCAGCCCTTTGATTTATAGACGGGATAAAACCTGGGGCGTTGCCCCAGGCTGGTATAGGGCGCGCCGTTTGGCGCTTTGTGGCCTCGCTGCGCTGGAAGTGTTACTGCGCGGAACAGGCCCGGCACTTTCAGGTAGCGGCGGATTATTTTGCGGCCATATTGTGGGTTGGGGTCGAGTTGTGCGGATAGGCGGCCTGGATGGTTAGGATCTCGTAGGGTTTGATGGGGACGGTGATGGTGTCGCCTGTGACGGTGAGGGCTGCGCCTTCGCGTTTTTCCATGAGGTTGGTTTCGGTGGCGGCGGTGGCTCCGGGTGGGATGTGGAGCTTGACTTCGGTGGGAGTGCCGGCCCACTCGTACATGCGGAAGATGAGGGCGTCGGAGTCTTCGGCTTTTTTGATGGCGGTGAGGGTGACGTTGGGGTTTTCGACGCTGGCGAAGGAGTGTTCGGCGGGGAGGGTGCCGGTGTGGGGGAAGACTTGTTCTGCTTTGAGGGGGTCGTTGAGCTCGTAGCCGCGGCGGACGGTCTGGGCTTGCTTCCAACTGCCGGCGTGCGGGTAGAGGGCGTAGCGGAATTGCTGGCGGCCGCGGTCGGCGTTTTCGTCGGGCCAGGTGGGGGAGCGGAGAAGGGTGAGGCGGAGGGTGTTGCCCTCGGCGTCGTAGCCGAATTTGACGTCGTTGAGGAGGGAGAGGCCGTGAGTGGCGTCGCCTAGATCGGCCCAGCGCTGGGCGGGGACTTCGAACTTGGCTTTCTCCCAGGAGTTATTGCGTGTGGTGGGACGCTCGATGGATCCGTAGGGGATTTCGTAGGTGGCTTTAGGGCCGGTGGCGGCGAGGGGGAAGGCGGCTTTCAGGAGGACGTGGGTTTCGTGCCAGTCGATGTCGTTGTCGATGAGGACTGAGTCGGCTCCGGCGTCGAGGGAGATGTCCTGAATGAATTTTGAGGATTGCCAGGTGCGGGTGATGCGGATTGTGTTGCGAAGAGGGCCTTTGGTGAGGAGGGTGACGCTGTCGATGTTGGTGATCGGCGTCATGTGGTCGAGCGTGCCGGGGTCTATGTTCCAGGCGTCGTAGTTTTTAGGAGTGTCTTTGAAGGTCTGGAGCTGGTTGCCGCAAGCGTTGGGGGCTAGGGATTCGGTGTTAGCAGGGAGAGAGACGAGGCTTGTGATGCAGCCGGTTTTCTTGTCGATAGTGAGCTTGAGGTGGGCGTTTGAAAGAGTGAACGCTCCGGCTTGTTGATCGAGGTGGAGATCAGTTGCCGGAGCTGCATCGCTTGTTGCCTTCTCAGCGTGAAGAACGGTGTAGCCGAGTGCGGGAACATCGTTCGCTCGCACGAGTGCGGTGAAAGTGTTGGTCGAAGAATTTGAGTCGATGACTTGCGTGAGCAGAGGGTGGTCGTGCGCGTCGAGGATCGCTATGTTTGTGGCGGAGTCGGGGAGTTGGACATTGATTTCTGCCGTTTCAGATCGCGGCCATGCTTGCGAGTTGAAGAGGAGAATGGGGACACCCGTTTTTGCGCGTGTATCTATGCGAGCGTCTACGGTACGAAAAGATTTGTCGCTGATTTCGCTGTCGGCGTGGAAGACTTCGGCGTAGTCCTTTTGTGCGTCTTTGTAGATGACCGCGATGCCGGAGCCGGCGGCGAGGTCGTGGAACTGGTTGAAGGTGATGTTTTTCCAGTTTTCGGTTAGCTGGGCGGCGGGGTAGGAGCGGCCGTCGAGCCAGGCTATGGAGGCTAGCCTTTCGGCGTCGAGGGTGGCTACTTCGCTGGTGCGCATGCTGCGTTTATGTTCGGCTTGCGTGGTGAAGACGCCGCGGTGGTATTCGAAGTAAAGCTCGTCTTTCCACGTTGGAAGGCCCATGGCTCCGGTGGAGGAGGCTGCGGGAGCGGTGTAGCCCTTCGCGATGGAGTCGTAGTTCCAGGTGGGGGATTCGGGGTTTAGATTTTTTTCGACGTTGGTGAAGTAGCTTTGCGCGGTGTGGTAGCGCATGGTGGGAACGGCGTCGGTTTTGCCGGCGGCGATCCAGTGGTCGGCCTGGTCGAGCATGGCGCGGGTGGGGCCGCCGCCGTGGTCGCCGATGCCGTAGAGGTCGAGCATCTCGGAGGTGCCGGGGTTGCGTTGCGCGGATTCGGCGAAGTCGGCGGAGATGCGGGTGGGGTTGACGTTGTCGTGGACGTAGTCGGTGGGGAAGTAGGTGAGGACTTTGCTGCCGTCGGGTGACTCCCACCAGAAGAGGCGGAAGGGGAGCTGGTTGGTGTCGTTCCAGTGCATCTTTTGCGTGACGAAGTAGTCGAGGCCGGAGCGTTTGTAGATTTGCGGGAGCTGCCAGTTGTAGCCGAAGGAGTCGGGGTTCCAGCCGATGCGGGCGGTGACGCCGTATTCCTTATTGAAGTAACGCTGGCCTACGAGGAGCTGGCGGACGAGGGATTCGCCGTCGGGGAGGTTGAGGTCGGGCTCGACCCACATGCCGCCGACGATCTCCCATCGGCCCTCTTTGACGCGCTGGCGAATCTCGTCGTTCATCTTGGGATACTTTTCGGCGATCCATGCGGTGTACTGCGCGGCGGACTGGGTGTAGGTGTAGCCGGGGTACTCGTCCATGAGCTGGAGGGCGGTGGTGAAGGTGCGGCGGACGACGTCGATGGTTTCGCTGCGAGGCCAGAGCCAGGCGGCGTCGATGTGGGAGTTGCCGGCTTCATCGATCGTGGCCTGGGAGAGGACGGGATGGAGGGTGGTGAGGATGCCTTGCGCTTTGCGCAGGCTGGCGTCGAAGGCGGACTGGTCGGCGGTCTCGAGGGCTTTGATGTCGATGGCGGCTACGGCTTCTTCGACTTTGGGGAGGAGGTCTTTGCGCGGGGTGGGGAGCGCGGGCAGGAGGTTGGCGGCGGTGATGCACTGGATGCGGATGTCGTCAGGGTTGGGACGGGCGTTGGGTCCGGTTGCGTTCGGGTCGGGCTCGATCTTGAGGTTGACGCCGGCGAAGGTTTTTTCGTCGACGGTGTGGGCGAGTTTTACTGCGACCAGGATTTTGTCGCCGGGCTTGGCGGGATCGAAGAGGACGATGGGCTCGAGGTCGTCGCCGAGGGCTACGCGGCGGCCGTTGAAGTAGATGATCTCGGGCATGGGGCCGTTGGCTTCGGCGCGGAACTGGAACCAGATGCGGGAGCCGGTGAGGTCGTAGCCGTTGAGAGTTTTGGGGACTTCGATGACGCGGCGGTACCAGACGGCGTCGGTGGGGGCTTTGGAACGCGGCTTGGCGAGAGGCCAATTGGAGTCGTCGAGCGAGGGGGATTCACCGTGGGGAACGTCGCCGGCGTGGAAGCGCCATTCGCCGACGGGGAGCGCGTTGAGCAGCTCGAGGGTGTGGAGCTTCGCGATCGCGGCAGGTGAGAGGTTCTTCTGCTCCCGGACGGGGGTGAAGGACTGAGCTAAAGCGATGGAGCACGTTAACGCTAACGCGAGCGAAAGATGTCTTAGATGCATGGGCGCAAGGGTAGCAAATTCGGAAGGAATCGAGAAATCGACCGCGGATTTCGCGGAGAGACACGGATAAAGGCGTGACAGGGATAAGGAGGGATAAAGGCGGATACGAGCATGGATTGCTTTGGTGCAATTCACTACTTGATTAGCTGACTTGTGGATGACGTCGCTGGTAGTCTTTCGTGCATGGAAAAAGTGCAGGTACGAGCGGCGTGGATTATGGGATTGGTGTGGGTGGTGGCTGCGGCTTCGCCGATGGGGGCGCAGAATGCTTTGCCGGCGGCTACGGCGAGCGGGATCGATGCTGCGGCGGAGGAGGTGCTGAAGACCACCGGGGTGCCGAGCGCTTCGGTGGCGGTTGTGCAGGGTGGGAAGGTCGCGTATGTGAAGGCGTATGGGATGGCGCGGCTGGAACCGGCGATGGCGGCTGAACCCTCGATGCAGTATTCGATTGGATCGATCAGCAAGCAGTTTACGGCGGCGGTGGTGTTGCTGCTGGCGCAGGATGGCAAGTTGAAGCTGGATGATCCCGTGGGAAAGTATCTGCCGGGGTTGACGCGGGCGAATGAGGTGACGATCCGGCAGGTGCTGTCGATGACGTCGGGGTATCAGGATTTCTGGCCGGAAGATTATGTGATGACGTCGATGATGAAACCGGCGAATCCGCAGCAGATTCTGGATGTGTGGGCGAAGAAGCCGCTGGATTTTGAGCCGGGGACCGAGTGGCAGTACTCAAATACGAACTATGTGGTGGCGGGACGGATTGCGGAGATTGCTGGAGGGAAGCCTCTGAGCGAGCAACTGCAGGAGAGGATCTTCCGGCCGTTGAAGATGACGGGCGTGTTCAACTCGGACGCGAGCCGGCTGCCGGCGAACGATCCTACGGGGTATTACCAGCATGCGCTGGGGCCGCTGCGTCCGGCGCCGCAGGAGGGGCAGGGGTGGATGTTTGCCGCGGGAGAGCTGGCGATGCCGGCGAGCGATCTTGCGCTGTGGAACATCAGCATGATGGATCGGAGTCTGCTTGCGCCTGCGTCGTATGACGCGATGTTTACCGAGGTGAAGCTGAAAGACGGGAAGGGTACTGGATACGGCCTCGGCGTGGAGGTGGGGACGCGGAACGGGCACCGGTACATTGAGCACGATGGCGAGGTGTCGGGGTTTGTGTCGGAGAATATCGTGTTTCCTGACGACAAGGTTGCGGTGACGGTGCTGACGAATGAGGACGCTTCGAGTGCGGCTGGTTCGCTGGGGCGGAGAATCACGCCGCTGGTGCTGGGAGGAGCGACTGGAGATACGAGCGCGGAGACAGCGGCGGCGGAGAAACGGGCGCTGGATATTTTTACCGGGTTGCAGGATGGGAAGCTGGACCGCTCGCAACTGACTGCGTTCTGCGATGCCTACTTCACTGCTGAAGCAGTGGCAGATTTTTCTTCGAGCCTGAAGCCGCTGGGTGTGCCGACGAGTTTCAAGCAGGCGGGGGAGGGGAAACGGGGAGGCATGACGTTCCGGGTGTTCCATGTCAGTTTTCCGTCGAAGCAGGTGCGGGTGACGGTGTACGAGATGCCAGACGGAAAACTGGAGCAGTACCTGGTGATCCCGGCGGGTAGTTAGTGCTGTGGTTCGATGATCGGCTTGGCGTTGAGGCCGTCAGCCCGGATGAAGGATAATAACGGTTAATAGATGCGCCGATTTTACTGGCGCTGCGGTCCTTTGTTTCATTTGCCCAGGCGGTTGTTGGTTTGCCCCAGCGGCGTTCTTCTTCCTTAGTGTTAAAACCGGAAGGGAAACAACCATGAATCTTTGGACAGAGTATGAAGGGCGAACCATTGACGGCGCCTATCCGCTTACCAAGCTGATCCAGCCTGAGGGCCGGAGCGCCTTTTTCTCGACGTCGAATGGCACGGGAAAGCCGACGGTGATCCGGCTGATCGAGTCGCATTTTGACGGCGATGAGATATTGACGCGGTGGCGCGGGGTGGCCGCGCTGAACCATCCGAACCTGGTGAAGCTTAAGAGGTTTGGGCACGTTGTGGTGGATGAGACGTCGCTGGTGTATGCGGTGATGGAGCCGGTGGATGCGAACCTTGGCGAGATGCTGAGGGAGCGGCGGTTGACGGAATCGGAGACGAGGCAGGTTGCGATGAACCTGTTGGCTGCAATCGAGACGCTGCACTCGAATGGGTTTATCCACGAGCACATTTTGCCGGAGAATGTGCTGGCTGTGGGCGAGGAGATCAAGCTGCGGAGCGATTGCATTCGCGAGGCGCTTGAGGGTGAGGCGGGCGTCGAGCTGAAGCGGAAGGATGTGCGGGATTACGCGACGGTGCTGCTGC